>CAYXAC010000098.1:0-5420 GCA_964463025.1 uncultured Ruminococcus sp. | reverse complement strand
ACTTTGGTAAAAAGTGTTTTCTCTCTTTTCTCATACCGTTGTTGAGAGTTTGTGTAGCAACATTCGAGGGGAGCATTTTTTTCGGTGCGTTCCCTCGTTGGAGCGCACTTTTTATTTTAATAGGAGATTACTTTTACCAATGAAGAAAACCGTTCCGATAGAAGCCACGGCGGCTTTAATGTGCGACTATGCAAGTGATTATTACTATATCAGGCACATATTCAATGCTTTGAGAGAGCACAAAGAATTGCTTGCATCAGCCGATTACAAAAGACTTTATGATGAAGCAATAGATTACCTTTTTAGGCACGCAGTTGAGTGCTGCGGTTGGAATAAAGATGAAGCAACGCAGGGGTACGACGCGATTGAATTCCTTGCCGATCTTGACAACTCTCACGCAAATAAGTATACTGAAAAATACTCCGTAGCAACTGTGGATTCCTTCCTCGCGCAAAGGCGCAAGATTTGGAGTTAGTAGTTTTTTATCCGCATAAAAAGAGAGCCGAAAATTCGGCTCTCTTTGCTTTTAGCGTTGTATTATTCCACCGTTATGGTGATACCGTTGATAGCGGTGTCGGTGTTGGTGACGGTGAAGATGCCGTCGGTGTCAAGCTCGACGTAGACGCAGCCATCCTCGGCAGAGTCGTAGACGGTGCCGCCATAGGTAACGGTGATTTTATCCTCGCCCGGAATGGTAAGCTCCTTGCCTGCGGTAGCGGTAAAGCTGATAGACGCACCGGGGAGAAGCGAAACGTCAATAGGATCCTTGAGCACGGGAACGGGGTCAGACCCGCTGCCTGCATAGGTAGCAAGGTCAAATGCGATATCCTGCGGATCCTTGCTGTCGTTGGATACAGAGAAGGAAATCAGCTCTCCTGCGCTGATAGCAAGATATGCATAGCCCGATCCTGCGGTAGCATCGGAGATGGGAATGTCGTTCGCAAGCACCTTGGAGATGCCGATATTGCTACTCGGAGTCTGACAGCTAACGACAAGAATGCCGTCTGCGGTGGCAGTCCACTTGTAGTGGAGGCCCTGCTCTCCAGCAAGGTTTACGCTATTGTGGCTCTTGGTAAGCTCAATAGGATTATTGCGCGAGCCGAGGGGGAACACCATTTCGATCGCGGTTTCGACTGTGGATGCGCTCACGTTCTTGACCGAGAAGCTGACGGACTCGTCAATGCTGCCCTCAATGGATATTGAAATCTTGCCGTCAACCGCCGTGTAGGTTATACCCTTATAGATTACGACAACACCGTCGCAGTTAATTTCGAGAGTACGGCTTGCCGCTGCGTGACAGCGGTAGTAAAGCTCCTCGCCTGCCTCAATAGTAAGCGCGGTTACGTTCTCGGAAATGAAGTATGGACGCTCTGCCGAGCCGTTAGGATTGTTATCAACGATGGTGATAGTAACGGCGATGCTGTCGCTCGACACGTTGAGCGTCGAGAGGTCGGGCATAAAGCCCGAGGGGAAGCTAGAGTAATCGTAAGAAATATTGTACTTGCCGAAGGCGATATCCTGCTTTGCAACACCGCTTGCATCGGTGGTAACGGTAAAGCTAGCCGCACTGCCGACAAGCTCGAAGCTCACGCCAGACATAGCATTGCCCTCGCCGTCAACTACGGTAAAGCTGATCTCGGTGCTCGTGGGGGGCAAAAGATCGTCGCCGTCGTCGTATTTCTTGCCGCAGACGTCGCACTTGAGGTCGTCATCAGCGTCTACGTGGGACTTGCAGCCGCCAAGAGTAAGTATAAGTACAAGCGCCACTATTACCACGACGCCTGCGCCGATAGCAGCGAATAGCCACCAGGGAAGCGGCTTCTTTGCGCTTGCCTCTGCCTCGGGGGTGGTATTTTCTTTGATCTGTTCGTTAAGATTGTTGTTTTCCATTTTGACTCCTAAAGTTTTTATTATACCGTTATTATAACACTTGTTTCTTGCTATTTCAAGTCTTTTTTGTAAAGAGTGCCAAAAGCTCTGTGGGACTGTCTATTATCACGTCCGCACCAGCCGACTCGAGCACTTCTCTGTCGCGGAACCCCCAGCTCACACCGAGGCTGATTGCAACGCCCGCATTTCTCGCAGTATGCATATCGACGTCGGAATCACCGACATAGGCGCACTCGTCAGGCGTATAGCCAAGCTCACTAATAGTCGCGAGAAGCGAGGTTGGGTCAGGCTTCAAGGGAACTCCGTCCCTGCCGCCGCTGACGGTATCAAAGATATTCGGAAAAAATCTATCTATCGTGCCGACCGTCGCGATATGCGGCTTGTTTGACAGCACCGCAAGGCGCAAGCCACGCGCTTTTAATTCCCCGAGCATCTCGTGAATGCCGCTATATACTTCGGTGAGATAATGCGGCGATGCGTTGTACGCCTCGTTATAGTCCGCGTACATTCTCGCGTATAGCCCGTCGGAGTACGCTCCCCTCGCCTCTATCGCACGAAGGAGTAGCATTCGCACTCCGTCACCGACGAAGGTCTTGCATTCTTCTTCGCTGACCTCTCCCATACCGTTTTTCGTCAGAGCAAAATTCAAGTAATGAGTTATAGTTTTTATCGTATTAAGCAGAGTACCGTCGAGGTCGAAAACGGTGCATTTTATGGCATTTTTGCAAATATTAGTTGACATTTTACAGCGTTTTTATGATTTCCTCGAGCTTTGCGAGGTCGATTTTCTTTTTATTTCCTTTGAGGGTTAGTGTCAGGTTCTCGGGGCGGAACAGCTCACGAGCGACCTCTCTGATTCGCTCGGGAGTCACGCTCTTATAGGAATTTATCCTGGCCTCGATGTTCTCGTAGCCTAGGTCCATAATGTGATTATCGTAGGCGAAGGTGAAGTTAAGCTCGCGCGGCTCGTCGTACAGGAGATATGCGTTATCAACGTAGCCCGCCTTCATAAGCTCGGAGTCGTCAAAGAGCGCATTTTTGAACTCTCGAAGCTCCTCTATGGCGAGAGTCAGAGCCTCATAAACCGAGCCCAGACGTACCTCAAAGGAGAAGGTGAAGAAGCCGATATTCTTATAGCGCTCGCTCGCGCCCGTGATGTCGTAGAATAGTCCGCGCTTCTCGCTCATTTCGATGAAAAAGCGCGAGTTGTAGCCGCCAAGCAGCATATCGTAGATAAGGTCGGTTTCGGGGAAGGTCATCTTCGTCATATCCATATCGAAGGTGAAGCGAAGCATGGTGAAATCGGCATTCTTGAGATATGCCCTACCCTCTCGCTTGCCAAACTCGGCGCTGACGGGGGCGATATTCTCGCTTCGTTTGCCCGTGCCGACAGTCTGCTTCTCGATTTCGGCAACGAGGGCGGCAAGGTCCTCGTCGGTGTAGGAGCCTGTGACGTAGAAAAAGATGTTCCCTGCCGTCATAATGCTCCGTCTGTATTCCTCAAGGCGTGAGCGTGTAATGCGCGACACGCTGCCGAGCGTGCCCGTGATGCTGCCCGAGAGAGCCGTGTCCTTGTTTACTATATTATTAGTAAAGGTAGAAAGCGAGGTGCGCTCGTCATTCTCGCGGATTTCCGCCTTGATTCTCTCGCACTCGGTGCGAATCTCCTCGGGAGTGAGAATTATCGGTGAGAGAATGAGCGAAATAATGCTCGCAGCGGTCTTGAAATTCTTCGACGCGCCGCTGATATAGAACTGCACCATCTCGCTAAACGTCGAGGCATTGAACTCCATACCGCATCTGTCAAGAGTCGGGTAGAGCTCGCCCTGCATAAGCTTCGCGACGTTTCTTATCGCCGTATGCTCAAGAAAGTGAGTGATTCCCGCCTCGCTCTCGTGCATACTGCCTGCCCTGACAAAGAGCGAAATGAAGAAGCTATGCGACGAGGGGTTTTTATAGTCGTAGATTTTGACCGAATTTTTCGTGATACGAAGATTTTCCTTTTGCATACCTTCTCCTTTCCGTCTGTATGTCAGATTTTCTTGAGCTTTGCGTAGGTTGCCATAAGCTTCTTGGTCTGTCCGTTATCGAAAGCAACCTCGTAGAGCACGTCACCGCCCATATCGCGCGCGGAATTTATTACTCCGTCACCGAACATATCGTGATGCACTCGCGTGCCGGGAGCAAAGCGCGTCACACCGTACTCGGCAGCACCCACTTTTTCACGCTTCTTTGCCGAAATCTCGGCAGGGCGGCGCATCTCGCTGAAGTAATTATTCTGCTCCGGCGCTCTCGGTGCAGCCGAAACACCGCCCCAGCCTGCGTAAGGCTGGCGAGCAGGTCGCCTCGGGCCGTCCTCAAATATCAGCCTTTTCGGCATCTCGTCGCCGACGAAGCGCGAGAGTCGGTTATAGGTCGTCTTGCCGTACATCATACGGCTTCTCGCGTGGGTAATATAAAGCTGCTCCCTCGCGCGAGTTATCGCAACGTAGGCGAGTCTGCGCTCCTCGCTCATCTCCTCTGCCTCACCGATATTCTGCTGTGAGGGGAAGATGCCGTCCTCCATTCCCGCGAGGAACACCACCGGGAACTCAAGTCCCTTGGCTGCGTGAATGGTCATAAGGACTACCGCGTCTGCCGTTTCGTCGTACTTGTCGACGTCGGCAACGAGCGATATTTCCTCAAGGAAGCCGGGGGCGGTCGGCTCTATTTCAAGTGCTGCGCATCGGGTTTCGTACTCGACTGCCGCACCGATAAATTCCTGCACGTTCTCTATCTTGCTCTCGCCTTCAAAGCCCTCGGCGATAAGCATAGCCTTGTAGCCCGAGTCCTCGAAAAGTGCGGTTATCATCTCCGACGGCAGAGTTTTCTCCGCCTTAATTTTCTCCATTATAGCGGCAAAGGCGGTGAGCTTCTCTGCGCTTTTCGCAAGTGCGGTGAACTCACCTGCGTTCTTAATAACGTCGTACATCGAGTATCCTCTGCCGTTTGCTATCTCCTCGATAGCGTCGACGGTTGCCGCACCTATTTTGCGCTTCGGCTCGTTGATAATACGCTTGAGTCGCAGGTTGTCAAAGGGCGACACAAGCACCGAGAGATACGCCATCATATCCTTGACTTCCTTGCGGTCGTAGAAGCCCATATCGCCTACGACTCTGTACGGCACGCCGCTTTTGGCAAAGCTCGTCTGCAAGGAACGCCCGAGCGCGTTGACTCGGTACAGAACGGCAAAGTCGGAGTAGTGTCTGCCGTCGCGTTTGACCGACGAATTTATCCTATCTATTATATATCTGCCCTCGTCATTCTGGTCCTCGGACTCGTGGAGAATAATTTTCTCTCCGTCACCCTTGTCGCACCAGAGGCGCTTGTCACGGCGGTTACCGTTATTACGAATTACGGCGTTCGCCGCCTCAAGAATATTGCCCGTCGAGCGATAATTCTGCTCGAGCTTGATAACCGTCGCGTCGGGGTAGGTCTTGTCAAAGTTAAGTATATTCTCAATAGTCGCGCCTCGGAACTTGTATATGCTC
>CAYXAC010000097.1:0-5449 GCA_964463025.1 uncultured Ruminococcus sp. | reverse complement strand
ACGGAAATTCCCTGCTTCAAAGAGCAGCCACCTCCCGCTTCAACGCATATCAAGCTTTATAATTATACTATAAAAGATCTAAAAAAGCAAGCATTTATTCGAAAAAAGTTGAAAAAAATTTTTCAAATTTTTCACGAAATTTCATCAAACTTTTTGTGCAATATTTACAAAAAATATAAAAATCCGAGCATTTCTGCCCTCGCGCATGTGAGGAGAATATATTTTTTTCACTTTTTTGGTTTTGTTTACTTTTTGTTCATAAGTTTGGTGTACAATAGATACAAAAACAATTATTTTTGCGCTTACGCGCACGATCGCATATAATTAAATGAAGGAAACCGACCATGGAAAAGTCAAAAAAGCTTATCGATTTATATTTAATTGCACTATTTTTACTCGGGGCGATTTCGCTCGCTTTGCGTACTGTCGCCTGTTTTACCGAATGGAACGACCTTACCAAGCATTTCGACGGCGATGCGGTTATTACCGCCGCCAACGTAATAGTGGTCGTATCTATTCTTGTTTTTGCTACCTATCCACTCTTTGTTAAAAACAGCAAAAAGATAGCGTCGTCGGATACACCGCACTCATATATTCCCGCAGGAATGCTCGCGGTAGCTCTGTTCTTCTCGTCATTCGAGAAGCTTGCCGCACGCAGCGATAAGTTGATTGCCGCAAACGGAGCTCTTCGCGCACTGGCACTTGTTATATTCATGCTTGGTGTTGCATCGGCAGCATTTTTCTTCCTGACCGTCTTCGTTGAGAAAAGTGAAAATATCTGGAAGGCTATATTTGGTATGGCGCTTGTCTTATTCTGCGCGGTGTCGGCAGCATATCTATACTTTGATAGTACCGTTCTCCCTACCAATTCTCCCGCGAAGGTTGCGGATATGATGGCATATCTCTTTGCTTCGATGTTCTTCCTTTTCGAAACGAGGATTGCTCTCGGCAGAGCTATTTGGCCTGCCTACGTCACCTTTGGATTATCGGCAGCACTTGTTACCGCATATGCCTCGGTGCCTACGCTCATTTACTACGCTGTAAGCGGAGTTTGCATTTCCAATTCTCTTTACGAATGCGCTCTTCTCCTGACAGTATCGATATTTATCAGCGCAAGAGTCGCGATAACAAGAAAACTGCATAGCGAAGAAGCCTGCGATGCGGCAAAATGTATCGAAACGATCGCGGCGAATCGAGAAATCGAGCTTAGCGGCGGTGACGCACTTCTCGCGCACGCGCACGAAGATGATAATATTGAAGAAATTGAAGCAGAGGACTTCGAAAACTACACTATGGACCTTCCCATGCCCGAGGGTAACGAGGAAGAAAACGACTGATTTGGCGGTAAGGATATGAAAAGAATTCTCGTCGTTGACGGCAACAGTATAATCAACCGCGCCTACTACGGTATGCGCCCCCTGACTACAAAAAGCGGCAAGAGCACTCATGCGGTACTTGGAACGATAAATATAATTTCAAGGCAGATGAACGCGCTCTCGCCCGACTATGCGGCGGTTGCCTTCGACCTAAAAGCGCCTACCTTCAGGCATCTTGAATACACCGAGTACAAGGCAGGCAGGCACGCAACTCCCGAGGACTTGCTCTCTCAGTTCCCCGATGCAAAGGAGTGCCTTGCGCTTATGGGACTCCACATTCTCGAGCTCCCCGGATATGAAGCAGACGACATTCAGGGCACTATCGCCAAAATGGCGCACTCCGAGCCCGACACCGTGAGCTATATTCTCTCGGGCGACCGCGACCTATTGCAGCTTATCGACGACAAGGTGACGGTTCTTCTCGCAACCAACAGCGACACGAAGGCTATGCATCGCGAGGAATTCGTGGCAGAATATGAGATTTTGCCCGAGCAATTCGTGGATATGAAGGCGCTGATGGGCGACTCATCTGACAACATTCCCGGTGTTGCGGGAATTGGCAAAAAGACCGCTGCAAATCTGATAAAAGAGTTCGGCAGTCTTGAGGGAATTTACGAAAATATAGACGACAAGCGAATTTCCAAGGGTGTGCGTGAGAAGCTGATACGCGACAAGGATAACGCCCTCCTCTCGCGCAGGCTTGCTCGGATTATAACCGATGCTCCTATCGAAAAATCACTTTGCGACCTTGAATTCAAGGGGGCTGACAGAGGCGGACTATACAAGAAGTTCAGCGAGCTTGAGCTCAATTCACTTATCACGAAAATGGGACTCGGCAAGGATAAAGCAGAGAAAAAATCCGCCCCCGCATCAAGCGAGCCTAAATCGGAAAGCGTAGCAGAAGCAACCGTCGAAAATGCGACCGAAATATATAAGGAAATTTTGGCAGACGAACTCAAAAAAAATACAAAAGACCGCATTTCTGTACAGATTTTGAACGGTAAAGTTTACATTTTTACAGAAAACAATGCATTTCTCTATAATGGCGAGCTTTGCGAACTGAAGAGTGTTTTAGAGAAGAAAGAGATAATATGCCACGACGGCAAGGCTCTTTATCACTCCCTTTTGGACGCAGGAATAGATGCAAAATCAAACAAGTATCTCGACCTCTCGCTTTACGCTTACGCGCTTAATCCCGGTAGTGGAGCAAGCACTCCTGAGATGCTTGCGGCATCCTTCATCGGCATCAGTCCCGAGCGTGACACACCATCGGTGCATCTCTTCCCTGCTCTTGAGGCGAAAATGCGCGAGGAATGCATAGCGGCAGGTGTAGATAAGGTGCTTGACGAGATAGAAATTCCGCTTCTCAACCTACTTTGCGAAATAGAAGAAAACGGATTCAAGATAAATCCGCGCGGAATGCACGAATATTCCGATGCACTCTCCGAGCTTGCAGAGGATTTGACATCACGTATTTATATGCAGGCAGGTCGAAAATTCAACATCAATTCACCAAAGCAGCTTGGCGAGGTGCTGTTCGTCGAACTCGGACTCCGCGCTCCAAAAAAGACGAAAAGCGGCTATTCGACAAGCGCAGAGGTGCTTGAGGATCTACGAAGCGAAGCACCTATCGTCGAGGATATTCTCGAATACAGACAGGTGACCAAACTGCGCGGAACATATGCGGCAGTACTCCCCGAGGTTGCCGACGAAAACGACAGAATTCACACCGACTTCAAACAAACTCTCACCGCAACGGGCAGACTCTCAAGCGCGGACCCGAACCTGCAGAACATTCCCATAAGAACCAAGATGGGAAGAGAAATGCGTCGCTATTTCATTGCCGACGAGGGCAACTCGCTTGTTGATGCCGACTACTCACAGATAGAGCTGCGACTGCTCGCACACATCTCGGGCGATTATAACATGACCGAGGCGTTCTCCTCCGGTGAGGACATTCACCGCAAGACTGCAGCGGCGGTATTCGGCGTCCCCGAGGAAGCAGTGAATGACGAAATGCGCAAGCGCGCGAAGGCAGTCAACTTTGGCATAGTTTACGGTATAAGCGGCTTCTCGCTCGCCAAGGATATCGGCACGAGTGTTCCCGAGGCAACGAGATACATCAAGAATTATCTTATGAACTACCCCTCTATTGACAGATATCTTGAGGAGGTCGTCGAGGACGCTAAAAAGAACGGCTATACCACAACCCTCTTTGGCAGACGGAGATATATCCCCGAGCTTTCGGCGCAAAACGGCAACCTGCGCGCATTCGGCAAGCGAGTTGCGATGAACGCGCCAATTCAAGGCACGGCGGCTGATATTATGAAGCTTGCTATGCTCGCGGTGGATAAGCGGCTTAAAGGTGATGGACTTGATGCAAAAATCGTTATGCAGGTGCACGACGAGCTGGTAATCGAGGTTGCCGACTCCGAGGTGGAGCGCTGTAAGAAAATCGTCAAGGAATCGATGGAAAGCGTTGCCGAGCTTTCGGTTCCTCTCACAGTTGACGTCACGGTCGGCAAAAACTGGCTGGAACAGGAGTAAATTCGAAATTATCCCTTGAATTTTTACCTATTTGAAGTTATCCAAATGATAAAAGCGCAACCGTTTTCACGGTTGCGCTTTGCCTTTTTATTATTAGAAAATAATCAACTTCTTAACGCCTGCGAGTGAGCCGTCATCATTGCCAGCAAAGACCGACTCGGTGAGTGAATTATTGCTCGCAATAGTCGCCGACGAGGTGTGATACTTCTTCGCCACAGAGAAAAGCGTATCGTCTTTAGTGGGATAATAAACGGTAACTGTCGAGCCACAGGCTGCAATCGGCATATCGTCGCGGCGCACAGACGAGGCGAGAACTCTCTCACACCTGTCCTCGTAAGCCACTACTCTCACGTCCAGATTCGAGCTTGCGTATATCTTTTCTGCATCAATATTCGCATTCACGTTGTTTGCGCTTATCTTCGTTTCAAAGCGCAAATTATCGCTATTTTGACAATCAAGATTTACATTTACTGCAAAAGGCGCAGAGAATTTAAGCATAACGTAGGAGATTTGATCATCTGCCATCACCTCGGAAGCAACACCGCTATATCTCACCTCTCCACTAATTTTTACGCCCTTTTCATGTGCACTAACGCTCTCAACCTTCGGGCTTGCAGTGAGGAAAACTACCTCGCGCAGAGCCTCAGACTCAATCTCCGAGCGCGATATTTCTGCCGCGTGCGAGAATCTCTCCATCAACACGTCGCAAAGGCTGGTATAGGCAATCTCCTCGTAGGAATTATCACACTTATAGCTTTTCAGGTAACTGTCAACAACCACCTCAACGTTGGCATTACGCTCGCCGATTATCGAGAAATCCACAATGCCAGACATCACAACGTCGCAGCCCGCTTCGGTGGGATTGACGTTCGATTTGAGAGAGGTGACGGTAAGCACGGGAATAAATTTCATATCCTCGCTCGCTTCCTCAAAGGGAATACTCTCCTCGTAGCCCACGAGCCTTTCTGCAAGGTAGGCAGGCTCGTCACCGTTCTTTATTACAGCGCACATTCGTAGCTTGCCTTTGACGTTCACCGCACCGTCGGTGTATTCAACCGAATCAGCACTCGCCTCCGCCTCGCTGTAAATCACCTTTACCTCGTCGGCTATTGCGCCGTCAAGGCTTGCGATTTCCTCTGCATATTCCCTCTCAGCAGACGAGGAAAGCTGCGTCGAGCGAACGTGCAGCGTGCGGGTTGCCGCCTCAACGTCCTCACTGTAACCGAGCGCATCGCCCGAAACAGAAATACTGTCGCTCTCGCAGATTCTCGCGCTACCTACGAGCGATGATTTAGCAGAAATCTTGCGCGGCCCGATAAGGCGAATCTGATAATTGGACACGCGTGTATCGGCAAGCGAGTCCTTGTATCTCTCGCCAGAGCATTTGACCGCGTAATCGTACTCCGAGGTGAACTCGACCGATGAAATATCGTTCTCGGAATCGAGATAGACTACCGTATAAACGACGATACCCGAGAATTCCACCTCGCCCGCTCCCGCGAATCTGCCCGATGGGCGCACCTCGG
>CAYXAC010000096.1:0-5601 GCA_964463025.1 uncultured Ruminococcus sp. | reverse complement strand
AAGGCAAAAGGTCCCGTCACCGACATTCTCCTGCCTGTTGTCGCGATTGATGATGCGGTAGGTCTCGTGCTTTTCGCAATTTCCTTTGGCGTTGCGAGAGCTATGAACGCGGGAACGGTAAGTCTTGTTTCGGTTATTCTTGAGCCTGTGCTTGAGGTTGTGTTATCGCTGCTTCTCGGCTCGTTTATGGGCGTGCTGTTCCACATTTGCGAGAGATTCTTCCATTCGCGCTCAAAAAGACTTTCGGTTTCCATAGCATTCGTGCTTCTGACGATAGCACTCTCGAAGCTCACCTTCACCATCGGTGGCGTGCATATTGCATTTTCTTCCCTGCTCACCTGTATGATGCTCGGAACTATTTTCTGCAACATCTGTGACTTCTCCGAGGAGCTTATGGAGAGGGTTGACCGCTGGACTGCGCCTCTGTTCGTTCTTTTCTTCGTGCTTTCGGGCGCGGAGCTTGAGCTGTCTGTATTTGCTAATATGCTTATGGTGCTTGTCGGCGCAGTTTATATTATCGCACGCTCTGTCGGTAAGTACAGCGGTGCGTTCGTGAGTGCGAAAATCGCAGGCTGTGACGATAAGATAGTCAAGTATCTCGGCATTACGCTTCTGCCCCAGGCGGGCGTTGCGCTCGGAATGGCTATGAAGGCAAAGGAGTTCGGCGAAATCGGTGAGATGATTGCGACTATCACACTCTTTGCCGTGCTTATTTACGAGCTTGTCGGCCCGATGCTGACGAAAATGGCACTTCTCAAGGCTGGAGATATTAACCCCGAGGAGAGAGTCAGCGCACGTCACGAGCACGTAGAAAAAATGCCAGAACATAAGAAGGAAAGGCACTTCAGACGTCAGGCATTCAAGGAACAGCTTAAAAACAGAAACAAATAAAACATCACCTCCCGAGGCTTATGCTTCGGGAGATTTTTTTGCTAAAAGTGAAAACTTTTTTCTTTTTTCGACAAGGTTTTTGAAAAAATATTGACAATCTTTTCCACATATGATATATTATAGTAAAATAAATATTTTAAGGACGGTTTATTATGACAAGCAAAAGAGTAAAAGTTTTAAGCCTTATTCTGTCGGCAGTTATGCTCTTCTCTATAATTGGCAGCATGGGTGTCAGTGCGGAAACCGCGGCGGAAACTGCTGTCAGCGAATACAGCACCGTTAAGGTGGGCATTGACGTGTCTTACTATCAAGGCGACATCGACTGGGCGCAGGTTAAGAACGAGGTTGATTTTGCTATACTCAGAGTTGGCTACACCGGCTACGGCAATCTCTCTATCAACGCTGACGTTAAGTTTGACGAATACGTTAAGGGCGCAAGCGAGGCGGGAATTCCTATAGGAATTTACTACTTCGGCTCGGCTACATCTACCGAGATGGCTGTTAGAGAGGCTAATTTCGTGCTCGAGCAGCTTGCAAAATACCCTGCTACATTCTCCTACCCCATCATTTATGACATTGAGGTAACCGATGAGATGAACTCGGCAGTTCCGCCCGTTGCAACCGCGGTTTCCAAGGCGTTCTGCGACACTGTAAGAGCTGCGGGCTACTATCCTATGGTTTACTCCTACACAAGCTACTTCAACCCCTACATAACGACTGCGGATATATCGAATAACGATTTCTGGCAGGCGCACTACTATACCTCTTATTCGGGAAAGACTCCCGCACAGCTTATCGAAAAATCGGGCAACAGACCCTCTATTCTCGGTAACTACGACTCCAATATCAGCATCTGGCAGTGCACCAGCGAGGGCGTCGTTTCGGGTATTTCGGGCGATGTTGACGTTAATATCTCATATTTTGATTACGATGCTTTCATTAAGAACGAGGGCTACAACGGCTATACAAAGACCGCGAGCGATAACCGTATTGCAACCTGCACCGGCACAGAGGTAAATGTTCGTTCGGGTGCCAGCACCGCGTTCGACGTGGTTGGAACTGCAAAGCTTGGTGAGGAGTTTAAGGTAAAGAGAATTTACAACAAGACCTGGCTTGAAATTGAATTTGAAGGCGAGATCGCATACGTTCACTCTGATTATTTCACCATTTCGGATTCTTCCGACTCCGAGGTGTCCGGCACAGTAAGATACGTGATTTGCGGCGCTGACGGTGTAAACGTTTATCTTTCCGCGAATACCGCAGACGAGGTGATCGGCACGGCTAATAGCGGCGACGTATTCCTTGTTGTCGAGGACCTTGGCGAGTGGATCAAGATTCAGTATAACGGCACCGAGGCTTACGTACGCACGGCAGACGTTACCGTCAGCGAGAGTGAGCCTGAAACCGACGGTGAAATCGGTGACGTTACCGACGATGATGAGGGCGAAACCGAGGAAAAGCCTCAAAATATCTTCCAGAAGGCTTGGCAGGCTATCGTTAATTTCTTCAAGTCGATTGGTGACTTCTTCAAGAATCTTTTCGGCGGTAAAAAATAAGCATATAAAAATCCCGATTGGTAATTCCAATCGGGATTTTTGTTAAGGAAGCAGGTCGACTATCACCGCGATAGCGAGATAGGCAACGGCAAGAATGCCGGGAATAGTCGGATTCGACATATTAAACAGCATATTCATAGTAAGATAGAGCGCAGGATAGACGAGTATTCTGTATCCCCATCTGGTCTTGCCCCGAATCAGACATCCGATAAGCGATAGAACGGGAATGGCAAGCGCTGCAAATCCAAGGAAAGGATAGGAGGAGAATGCGCCAAGCACCATCATTATCATAGTGAACGAAAGGGTGGGCGCGTAGGAATACAGACTTTCAACCTGTCCACTCATTATCATAGGCTCGAAGAGTCCCATGCTCGCCGCGAGCACGAACAGTGTGAATATGTGTGCAAGCACCAAAAACGCCTGCAAAATGCATCTTAATTTTTTCATAATATGTACCTCTTTTTTGTTGTTTTTGTCAATAATAGTTTACTTTTTCACCTTTTCGGCCGCTTCCGCGCGCTCGGCGCATATCGCGCGCCATGACGGAATTTTTTCAAGCATTTTTGTAAGGCTTATAAGCGTCAATGGAATATCTATATTCTGCGGGCAACTCTTTACGCATCTAGAGCAGGCTATGCAGGCAGATGGGCGCTTGTTCTCGGGCATGAACTCTACCTTCGATGCCGTAAGCACTCCGGGCGCGTAGGAAAGGTCGTTGTATATTTCAAGAAGCGCAGGAATATCAAGCTCCATAGGACAGCCCTTGATACAATAACGGCAGGCGGTGCAAGGCACCGAATTCTTGAGTCCCTCGGCTATCTCGTAGAGCGTCGCGACCTTGCCCTCGGAAAGCGGTGCATCGGTTGAGAAGGGCTTGACGTTATCCTCCAGCTGCTCCCTAGGTGACATTCCGCTGAGGATTACACCCATATTCGAGAGCGTCATCAGGTAGCGGAAGCACCAGGACGCAAGGCTCTCGCTCTCGCGCATTTGCGTGAGCGTTTCCTTCGCCTGTTCGGGAAGCTTGTTTACAAGACCACCACCGCGCACAGGCTCCATAACCCAGATGGGAATGTTCCACTTTTCAAGAAGCTCGCACTTTTCCTTTGCTCGCTGGAGAGTCCAGTCGAGATAGTTGAGCTGTATCTGGCAGAACTCCATATGCTCGCCTGCGGCATCGAGGAACTCTCTCATATTCTCGGGCGAGCCGTGCGTCGAGAAGCCGAGATGCTTGATTCTGCCGAGCCGCTTCTGCTCGAGGAAATAGTCGAGGACGCCGAGCTCCTTATCAAGATAAACCGAAATTGAGGTTTCGCACACGTTGTGAAGCAGGTAGAAATCGAAATACTCTACCCCGCACTTTTTCAGCTGCTCCTCGAAGATGGGCGCAGGGTTATAGTCGGGCAAAACCTGGTGGCCCGGGTACTTGGTCGCGAGGTAGTAGCTCTCGCGAGGATATTTCGCAAGAATCTTGCCCATGACGATCTCCGAATTACCGCCGTGATAGGGGTATGCGGTATCAAAATAATTGACTCCTGCCTCGATAGCACGGTCAATCATACGCTCCGCCTCGGCATAGTCAATCTCGTCAGCCGACGAGAGCGTCGGCAGTCGCATCGCGCCGAAACCGAGCTGTGACAGCTTCTTGCCCTGGAAATCTACGTACTTCATATTTCTTCTCCTAATTTTTCATTATCTTTATTATAATGGAAAATAGTTGATATGTCAATATCTCATTTATTTCCATTTTCATAAAACGGAGTACGAAGCAAATCTGTGGGTGAAATTCCGAAACAATAATGCAGCCTGAAAAGAATTAGGCAAGAAATTCTAGGCGGAAAATCCCCCTTCTCTATTCGCGACAAGCTTTTTACACTGATACGAAGCACGCGCGCCATTTGTGTCTTTGTCATGTTGCTGGTTTCTCTTAAAAATTTGATGTTTTTGCAGAGTATTGATAATTTCTTTTCCATATTTTTATCTCCATAGACCATTTTTAGTTCATATATGAACTTGATATATAATATTATAGTCCACATGCGAACTAAAATCAAGTATTTTTAGTTTATTTGTGATATAATCTCCTTATTGCACAATATTAGATACGAATAGTCGTTTTTTTATAGGAGGTTTTATGATTTTTTACCAAAGACTTCGTGATTTAAGAGAAGATAAAAACAAAAGCCAAGCAGAAATTGCAAAAATAATCGGAACAAGTCAATCATATTATGCGCAATATGAGAATGGCAAAAGAAGTATCCCGCTTGAAAGGCTTATAATTCTCGCTAAATATTATAATGTTAGTCTTGATTATTTAGCCGGAATAACAGATACACCAAAGAAGCTACAATGAAATGTGCTTTGCGCTTAAAGCCCACTCTCACCTGCTACCGCAGGAGCTTCTCGCTACGGCTCGGTCACGGAACGGCTTTAGCGTTATTAACGCCATTCACTACCGTTCCGCCACTTCGTTACCCAAAGTGAGAGCCTTGAACGGAATCCCGTAGGGGACGGCGCCTCGACGTCCCGATAGATAGCCTTCTCCAAGATAGGTAGCGAAGCCTAGCGTGTAGGAGAAGGAGGACCACGATAGTGCTGGATGAGGATTGTGTGCGTTCGATTTGTTGTACTACACCTCATCAGTCACCTAAGGTGACAGCTTCTCCAACAGAGAAGCCTAAAAATATGAGCCGTGGAGATTCCACGGCTCTTTTCTTGTTATTTAGATTTGATACTAAAATTAGTACATTCCGCCCATATCGGGGGCTGCCGGCATCACGGGCTTATCTTCCTTCTTGTCGGAAACGACTGCCTCGGTGGTGAGGACGGTCGAGGCGATGGATGCTGCGTTCTGAAGCGCGCTTCTCGTCACCTTTGCGGGATCGACAATGCCGCACTCGAGCATATCGCAGTAGCACTCGCTGTAAGCGTCGAAGCCGTAACCGGTCTTACCCGACTCGCGAACCTTGGCTACGATTACGGAGCCGTCAAGTCCTGCGTTGTCGGCAATCTGCTTCATAGGTGCGGTGAGCGCCTTGGCTACGATCTGCGCACCGGTCTTTTCGTCACCGTCGAGGGTGTTTATAACATTCTCAACTGCGCCGATAACGTTCACAAGTGCCGCGCCGCCGCCTGCGACGATGCCTTCCTCAAC
>CAYXAC010000095.1:3331-5626 GCA_964463025.1 uncultured Ruminococcus sp. | reverse complement strand
ACGTTTCGGGCGAGGGTGTACAGCAGGCGCTGCTTAAGATTCTTGAAGGTACGACGGCTAACGTTCCTCCACAGGGCGGCAGAAAGCATCCTAATCAGGAATTTATTCAGATTAACACGAAGAATATTCTCTTTATCTGCGGCGGCGCGTTTGACGGTATCGAGTCGATTATCGAAAAACGTAAGGGCAGCCAGCAGATTGGCTTCAACACCGAGAAAAAGACGGCGAAGGAAAAGGTCGCGCGCGGTGTCTATAAAGACGTTATCGCGCATGACATTGTAAAATACGGCATCATTCCCGAGCTTGTCGGCAGGCTTCCTGTTATAGTTTCGCTTGAGAATCTTGACGAGGAGGCACTCGTAAGGATTATTAAGGAGCCAAAAAATGCGCTCTATAAGCAGTATCAGAAGCTGCTCGCACTCGACGGCATTGAGCTTGAGTTCGAAGAAGATGCATTCAGGGCTATTGCGCATCTTGCAGTCGAACGTGAAACCGGAGCAAGAGGTCTCAGGGCAATTCTTGAGGGCATAATGCTCCGTCCTATGTACACGCTCCCCTCCGAAATCGACGTCGAAAGGGTGATAGTCACCGCAGGCTTCGTGAGAGGCGAGGAAGAGCTGAAGGTAATCAAAAAAGTGGCCGGAGAACTTCCCGAAAAGGCAGAATAATTACAAAATCCGCACGTTTTTTAGACGTGCGGATTTTGCTTTTTGTAGAAATTTTATATTTCGAATTCCTGTTTTTGTGCATTTTGCACATCGGCGAGAGTTTTTTTGTTATTTTTTTGGGGATTTTTATTGTTTTCCTATTGACAAATGATTTTTCGTATGATATATTTAAGATGCAAGGTACAAAGAGAGAAAACTAGAGAGGTGGTCAGAAGAGTAGCCGACCAGAGAAGAAAAATTTTATTCTCTCTTTGAACACTAATGAAAAAGAAGGAGGACACACCGATGCAGAATGAACCTTTCCACTTTATAGCCTGCCGCTATGAGAATGACGGAATTGCGCGTATTTCGTGCATAGCGGTGGGTTCTTAAAAAGTGCTGAGTTAACAGCCTAAAAAACAGAATATAGAATGAATTTTGATGCGTTATTTAATAATAAATGAAGGGATTTAAGTGTTCCCTATTAAGTCAGGTACTTTATACCTTTGGATGTAAGTAGACGTGTCAATGATTTTAACGCGACGATTTTCTGTATTAACAGAAGGCATATAAATTTGATTATGAAAGTTTACGCCGAAAAATAAATAATACTGCGGTTGCTTTTACCTGAAGGTTTAAGCAACCGTTTTCTGTAGCTTTAGCCTTCCCCAAGGGGAAGGCTTTTATTCTGTGTTTCCCTGTTCTTTAGATAATTTTGCCAAAATATCTTTACAAAAGAGGAAAAGCGTGGTATAATGATGTTGCGACACAAATGAATAGTAACCAGAACCTTACTTTATTGGATATTGTGGGGGAGAAGTGTACCTTTTTACTTTTAGGTAAAAACGTACGCTCCTTTCGTACACTTGCTCCTCAAAAAAAGTAAGGTTATGAAACATTTGTGTCGCAGCAATTGGAGTCTGCGTTTTTCGGTGCGGTAGCTTCGGTTGCCGCGCCTTTTTATTTTCGCACCGAGGAAATAAACACCTAAAAGGAGAAAGAAATTACTACTCGCACTTGTCTTACTGCTCGCGACCGTTTCGGTCTTTACTTCGTGCCATCTTTTTGGTGGGCATTATGAGTCACCTGATATTGGAACATCGGGTAGTTTTGGCGGTACATGTCCAGAGCCATATTCTTACTTATCGTACGAATATTATGCTTCATTCCACTATGATTCGTTTGGATTCGAAGGACCAATGCTATGCGTTGAACTTAACGAAAGCTATGAAGGAGAAATCCCAGAAGATCTCATTATCCCCAACGAGCTTGAGCTCGCTGCCTTCGAAAGTCCCGTACCGGTTTCAGGCATTGGTTACGGTGCTTTTGAAGACTGCACTGCAATTAAAAGCATAACACTTCCTGATACAATTGTTTACATTGGTAACCAAGCTTTTGCAGGCTGTACTTCACTAACTAGTATAAACATACCGAGTAGTGTTAAATATATCGGTGGCGATGAACAGTACGATGGATATGGCGATGGCGCATTTGAAGGGTGCACGGCACTTACAGACATAACACTCGGTGAAGGTGTTATTCAAATTTGCCAAAATGCTTTTTATAATACAGGATATTATAACGATTTCGGTAATTGGGATAATGACGTATTGTACATAGGAAAGCATTTAATTAAAGCTCTTGACTT
>CAYXAC010000095.1:0-3321 GCA_964463025.1 uncultured Ruminococcus sp. | reverse complement strand
GAGGGCGAGCACAAAATCAAGGAAGGCACAGTGGATATAGCGGAGTATGCATTTAAAGATTGTGAATCTTTGACCACTGTGGAAATTCCAAGCAGTGTAATCGAGATTTACACGCGCGCATTCTTTAAATCCGGTCTAGAGACAGTCACCTTTGCAGAGAATGCTAAGCTTAACACTATTAATTATGGTACTTTTGAAGAAACCGAAATTACAAACATTACTATACCCGATAGTGTGACCGAAATAGGAACGTGCGCGTTTGATGACTGTCTCAATCTTTCATACATAATTTTTGGCGAAAACAGCAAGCTTGAAACTATTGGTGAAAAGGCGTTTCGCGATTGTGCCCTATCAAGTGTTTCGATTCCCGAGAGTGTAACTACTATTGACAGCTATGCGTTTTCTTATTGTGAATTAAGCAGCATTACTATACCCAAGTCAGTAAAAGAGCTTGGTGCGGGAGTTTTCGGTGGTTGCGACGGTCTCTCCGAGATTAGCATTTCGAGTGACAATAAATACTATCGAGTTATTGACGGAAATCTTTATTCAAGAGACGGAAAAACTCTCGTTCAGTATGCTCCCGGAAAACTTGATGAAGTTGTCTATATTGATGAGATCGTTACTACAATTGCAAACGGAGCATTCTGCGGCTGCCAAGCAAAAAGCATAAAAATTCCTTATACAGTAACCTCTATTGGTGATTATGCATTTGAAAATTGCGATAACCTTACACACATTGACATTCCAGACACTGTGACAAGTATTGGCTATTCTGCATTCTATTGGTGTTCCTCTCTTACAAGCTTAGAAATACCTAAAGGAATTGCGGCTATAGATAGATATATTTTCGATAGTTGCAAAAATCTTAAAAGCATCATCATTCCTAATAGTATAACTAAAATCGATGCTTACTACTTGAAATCTAGATATGGTAATATACCCGATATTTCGGATATTTATTATACCGGCAGTGAGGAAGAGTGGAATAATATTGAGTGGATTAATAAAGAGAGTTTGCCTGATAACGTAACAGTTCACTACAACTATGTTCCGGAAAACTAATTTTACAAATATGATTTAACATAGGAAAAGCCTTCCCTGCCGTTTAGGCTGGGAAGGCTTTTTCTATTGCTTGGTTGCACTCTTGCGGTAGGCAAGAGGGCTGGTGTCCATATAGGCTTTGAAAATTTTGTGGAAATAGTTGGGATTCGAGAAGCCGAGTTGCTCGGATATGTCGGCAACGGGGGTGTCGGTCATTGAGAGTAGGCGAAGCGACTCGCCCACACGCATCGCGTTAATGTAATCTATCGGGGTCTTGCCCATACTGTCCTTAAACATCTTCGTGAAATAGTCGGGGGAAACGGTTATCATATCGGCAAGGGTTTCTATGTATATCTTCTCACTATAATGCTCTGCTATGTAATCAATTACGGGACGCAGGCGCAGTACGTTGTGATATATTATCCTATCAAGCTCGGTGCGCGAGGTGCAATAATAGCGAAGAACAGAGAGCATTAAGAGATAAATATTCGCTTTTACCGAAAGCTGATAGCAGACATCCTTGGATACGTATTCCTCATATGCCTCGTGCATCGAAAAAGCTAGTGCCTCGTAGATTGGGTGGACTTTCTTGAAAACCAACGTTTTCGTACGCGACTGAACGTAAAACATATAGAGAATCTCGCTGTCAAAATTCTCCATATTCTCTCTAATTAGCGACATATCAAATACGAGCGCGCGGATAGCCACCATTCCGCCCACAGACTCTATCCTGAAAACAAGGCCTGAGGGAATGTATATAAAATCGCCGATTGATGCCTCTACGGTGTCGGTACCGATGGTGATAATCGCATCGCCGTCAACCATCTCGACGATAACAGCAGAGTCGGAGTGATAGCCGGAATCTATAATACCGTTTCCTGCGGCATTGTAGGTCAAAAACTGCGTGTTGCTGCCTTGCAACATAATTCCCTTTCCTTTCTTCAATTTGACTAAAATTCAAAATCTCGTATTTATTGTGCGGCAGAATATCAGTAAAAGGTTGCAACCTCTTGCGCGGGCTTTGTTGCCTTCTCGATTTTCGTGACCGTGAGCACGGGGCCTCTGCTCTGATAGAGGTTTGAATATTCCTCGGCTATTTTGCCCTCAACGATAACCCAATCACGCATTTTGAGATTCAGCGAGCCGCTGCTTTTTGCAACAACTCCACGATAGGCGATGTCATCCGCACAGCAGGTCATAATGTGCCTGCCGATAGCGAAGCTACCGCGCGGCAATGAGGAATCAAGTGCAACTATGCCCTTGAAGCGAAGCTTCTTGCCGTTGTACTTCGCGAAATCCTCGGTCATATCCCGGTAGAAGATTGCAAAATCCTCGTCCTTGATTTCGATAAGATCAGCGTTAATGTCGTAAGGAAGCGGATCCTCGAACTGATCAAACTCAATCTCGCCCTCGGTGTCCTCGTAGCAAATATTCGCCTTGCGGCTAATGCCTCTGACTATCTTGTGGAGCGCCATTTTGTCGGTGGCGGGAGTGGTGCGGTTGAATACGACCATCTCACAGCTCGTGAGCTTGTCCACCATAAGCTGACGCATATTTGCGTTGTAGACCTCGGCGGTGGTGGAGTCGCAGACGAAGATTTCCTGATAGACCATCCAGCCCTCAGGGAGCGAGTTGTAGAAGCGGTCGAGCATCCACATACCGTTGTACTCAACGACTATAATCTCAGCGCCCGAGCGCTTCTGCATAGCGCGGAGACGGTCTACCGTGACAGACTGCTCGTCATCAAAGGACGCGAAATGTACGTTATCACCGAAGTCCTCGGGAGAATATTCAATCTCGCCCTCCTCGCAGGTGATTATGAGGTATTTACGCTTGCCGTCGTTGAAGTTAGGATCCTTCATTGTTTCGGCTATGAAGCTGGTCTTGCCTGCTTCAAGAAAGCCTGTAAAAAGATATACGGGGGTTTCCATTTTATATTCCAAACAGTTCCTTGATTTTTTCTTTGTCTATGCCTGCGCCGATTACGCAGAGTCTGCCGATTATGCCGGGGGCACCGCAGCGGATATCAACCTCGCCGGGAACGTAGTCGAAGTGAAGCCACTTGCCGCAGGTGCATTCTACGATGCCCTTGGCACGAAGAATCATACCATAGTCGGAGCCCTCGTCGAAGGACTCGAGAATGGATTCGATTTCTTCCCTGCTGAATTTCTTTGTGGTTTCGGCTCCGACAGAGGTAAATACCTCGTCAGCATGATGATGGTGGTGACCGTGACATCCGCAGTCGCAGTGCTCATCGTGGTCGTGGTGGTGATGCTCGTG
>CAYXAC010000094.1:0-5656 GCA_964463025.1 uncultured Ruminococcus sp. | reverse complement strand
GTGTAACAATTATTGGCTTTGGAGCGTTCATGGATTGTACTATACTTGCGAGTGTAGAAATTCCCGACAGCATAACGAGTATTGCTCATAATGCGTTCTACGGTACTGCATATTACAAAAATTCAAATCACTGGATCAATGGAGTTCTTTACATTGGTAAGTGTTTGATTGAAGCAAAAGAAACTATATCAGGTCATTATACAGTTAAAGATGGCACTGCGGTTGTTGGTGATTACGCTTTCGAGGGCTGCACCTCGCTTACAAGCATAACTATCCCCGAATCTGTAACAAGTATCGGTGATCTTGCGTTCGCGGATTGCACCAGCCTTACGAATGTAGAAATTTCAGACAGTGTAACGAGTATTGGTCATCAAGCGTTCGCGGATTGCACCAGCCTTACGAATGTAAAAATTTCAGACAGTGTAAGAAGTATTGGCAATTTTGCGTTCAGTGGTTGTATCTCGCTTGAAAGTGTAGTGTTTGGCAACGGCGTAACAAACATTGGTGATTACATGTTTACTAATTGCCATTCACTTACAGAAATACCGGACGGCATAACAAACATTGGAGTTGGCATGTTCCAAAATTGCAAGTCGTTTACAAGCATAGTAATTCCCGATAGCGTAACAAACATTGGTGATAAGGCATTCTATGATTGCACTAACCTTACGAGTGTAGAAATTCCCGACAGCGTAATAAACGTTGGCGATCGGGCCTTTTATGGTTGCTTAAAATTGGTAGAGGTTATTGACAAATCCTCACTCAATATTATAGCGAACTCAAATGACTACGGATATATAGCATGTTATGCAATGGAAGTACATAGTGGGGAAAGCAAGATTGTCACTAAAGACGAATATTTGTTCTATACACACAATAACATTAATTATCTTCTTGGCTACATCGGAGATAAAGCCGACCTCATTCTTCCTGACAATTATAACGGACAGAGTTATGAAATATATTATCATGCATTTGATGGTTTCACCTCGCTTACAAGTATAGAGATTCCCAACAGTGTAACAAGCATTGGCATGAGTGCGTTTTATGGTTGTAGTTCGCTTACAAGCATCACCATTCCCGACTCCGTAACGAGTATTGAAGGTGTTGTGTTCGCGGATTGCACCAGCCTTACGAATGTAGAAATTTCAGACAGTGTAACGAATATTGGTCATAGAGCGTTCGAGAATTGCACCAGCCTTACGAATGTAGAAATTCCCGACAGTGTAACAAGTATTGCTAATTATGCGTTCTATGGTTGCACCTCACTTACAAGTGTAGAAATTCCCCCAAGCGTTATAAGCATTGGCTGGAGTGCGTTTTATGGTTGTAGTTCGCTTGCAAGGATAGAAATTCCCGACAGTGTTACAAGCATTGGCAATGATACATTCTACAGTTGTTCTTCACTTGCAAGTGTAGTAATTGGCGAAAGCGTTATAAGCATTGGCATGAGTGCGTTTTATGGTTGTAGTTCGCTTACAAGCATCACCATTCCCGACTCCGTAACGAGTATTGATGATTTTGCGTTTTCTGGTTGCACCTCGCTTACGAGCATAGAGATTTCCAATGGTGTAACAATTATTGGCTATGGAGCATTCTATGATTGCTCTGAGATTACCGACGTTTACTACACCGGAACGCAAGAAGAATGGGCAGATATATATATAGAAAATCGCAACGACTACCTCATCAACGCCACTATCAATTATAACTACGTACCTTAAAATACAATCGTTTTGACCGCCCGATTTTCTCGGGCGGTCTTTTTTGAACCGGTTTTTGAAAATCTTGCTTTATTCGACTAAAAATTCTTGATTTTTATCTTTTCTTATGTTAGAATATACTCGATAAAGTATATTCTTTTAGCGGAGGCTGAATTTTTATGAAAATTGACCTGTTACACAATAAGATAGTGGCGGAAACTCTTACGCCCGCTTTCGAGGCGAGTGTGAGAGATAATCTCGTTTCGCTGCTTAATGAAATATATTCGGGTGGCGAAATTGTCGGCATACAGATGTATGAGGACTATATTGCCGATAACTTTTCTTTTGATGGATATTGGTACTATCCTCTGACGGTTATCACTCGCTCGGGTTACGATACCGTCTGGGTTAAGTGGGTTCTCACCGAGGGCGATTTCAAGGACGGAGTTCCGTATGCTTACATAGGCGAGGGTGAGGTTCAGTTCAGCCTTGCCCACGATACACCCGACGAGTTTGCACACAAGCTCGAGGGCCGTGCGCTTTACTGTGAGGATGGGCTTATCAGAGTGAGCGTTAAGAGTGGCGCAGACTCTGTCAAGCTCTCGGGCAAATATTCGCAGACCTTCCTTGATGAGCTGGCAAGGCAGATCACACCTGCCATCGAGCTTGCGGCATCGGTTGAGGGAATTGCGGGCAGTCCCATTGAGCTTGTCCTGACCTTTGCTACCAGCACCTATATGGACCATATTTCCGACAACGTCACCTATCGCAGATTCGTTATGATCGACGGTGCGAGCGCACCGAGAGATTTCTGGATAAAGTGGACACGCCTTGACAGTGCGGTTGCTTATTCGGTATCCGATCACGTATGGGGCGACCATATCCTCTTTGAGCTTGGCGAGGACGTTGCACCGAAGATTATCGAGAAGGAGTACAGATACCTTCTCACCTCTACCGAGAAGTATCACAGCGCGATGAGCCGTTCCAACGTAACTGCCTGGCGCGACCTTATCAAGAGAGCCATTAAGTACGGTGAGATAACCAAGATTGAGCGCGAAATTGAGCTTGATCCCGAAACTCTCGCGCTTGAAGCGAAGCTTGCCAGCATACTTGACAGAGCAGGCATCAGCACACCTGCCAAGGAATCCGAGCCGGAGATTGCGAGCGATTTTGACGGCGACGACGAGTTCTCCCGTGCTATGCGTAAGGCACGCGAGGTTGCCGAAGGCTCTGACAGCTACGAGGCTGCACCCGAACCGGAATGGGAGGAAATCACCGAGGGATCCGCAGAGGAAGTCGTAGGGGACGGCGACCACGACGTGCGGGCAGAAGAACCTACAGAGGAAACAACCGAAGAATCCATAGACGAAATCTACGAGGAAATCACCGAGGAATCCGCAGAGGAAGTCGTAGGGGACGGCGACGTGCGGGCAGAAGAACCCACAGAGGAAATCACCGAGGAGCCCGCCGAGGAAATCGACGAAGAGGCAGCCGCGCTTGACGAGTTGACAAGGCTCGCACTCGAGGCGCTCGAAAATGCGAAGGCAAATCCCGAGGAATCTAAAGATAAAAACGACAGCGAAATGGTATTTGAGATTCTACCCATTCCCGAGGAGGTTGCCGAGGAAATCGGCGCACCTGTAGGAGACGGTGTTCTCGACGACCAGGAAGAAGAGGAAGATCCCGTGGAGGAAAAAGTAGAAAAAATAATAGAGGAAGAAATTCCCGTAGCTCCCCTTATTGACGAGGAGAGCATCAGGGCAGAGATAGAGGCGAAGATTCGCCTTGAATATGAGAATCGCGCGAGAATCAAGGCGGAGGAGGAAATTGCCAAGCTCCGTCGCGAGCAGGAAAAAATGCGCATAGAGAACGAGGCGCTCATCGCGAGAGCCGAGAGGGAGAAGGCAACACTTCGCGCAGAGTACGAAAGATTCAAGGAGCAGGCAAGACGAGAGGCTCTCGCGCAGGAGGCGCGTGACGCGGTTCGCCGCGCTGAAGAAGAAAAGCTCCGCGCGCAGATAGAAAGTCAGCTTCGCCACGAGGCAAGAGAGCGCGAGCGCCTTGCCGAAGCCGCACGTATGGCTATTGAGGAGCAGCGCAGACTTGAGGCAGAAGCGGCAAGAGCAGCATATCTTCGCGAGGAAGAGGAGCGCGCGCGCATAGAGAATGAGCGCCGCGCAGCAGAGGAAGCGCGCATTGAAGAAATGAGGCGTGCCGAGCTTGAGCGCATTCGCCGTGAGGAAGAGGAACGCCAGAGAGCCGTCCGCGAGGCTATGCCTGAAATGGGCGATGGAAAATATACCTACGTCACACGCAACGTACGACTTATCTTCCGCAGAAGCGTTGACCCCAACATCACCACCAGAATTCATGAGATCTTGAAGGCGTCTATCGAGTACTACGGCAAGGAGAAAATTTATCTCAAGATAAGAGCATCTGTGCCGGATTCACAGACCGTTTGCCTTGAGTTCATTCATATTCCTATGGAGGAAATGGAGCTGCTTGGCAATCTTATCAAGATTCTCGGCAACAGCGGACTCGGCATTGCCAAGGCGATAGTTGAATAAATTCGAAATGATAATTCATATATGATGGAGGAAATCGAAATGAAAAAACTTTTGACTTTGACTGCAATAATTCTCGCATTGACGCTTGCGCTTGTATCTTGCGATTTTTTGACTCCTGAGCCCGACGGTAACGGCGGCGAGAACAGCGGCAATACCGATGACGGTGGCAACACTGAGGATGGTGAAAATACCGAGCATACTCACGCATTCGGTGAATGGGTGACCACCACCGAGCCGACCTGCAATACGCAGGGTGAAAAGGAGCGTTCCTGCGCCTGCGGTGAGAAGGAAACCGAGAGTATTGATATAATCCCTCATACGTTCGGCGAATGGACAACCACCATCGAGCCTACCTGCACCGAGCAGGGTGTGAGTGAGCGCGCTTGCGAATGCGGCGAGAGAGAAATCGAGGCTATTACCGCTTCGCATAATATTAATTTCACAGACGGCATTTGCTCTGCTTGCGGTGCCAAGTTTAGCGTGGGCCTTGAATTTACCTCAAACGGTGACGGCACCTGCTGCGTCAGCGGAATCGGCACTTGCACCGATACCGACTTGATGATACCGCCCATTTCTCCTTCGGGCGACAGCGTAACAAGCATTGCATACTTGGCTTTTAATGACTGCACTTCACTGACAAGTGCAGTGGTTCCCGATAGCGTTACGTATATTGGCGACGGTATGTTCCAGGGTTGTACTTCGCTGACAAGTGTGTCACTTCCCGATGGCATTACCTTTCTTAGTAACTATGGGTTCGAAAATTGCACTTCTCTCAAGGAGATAGTGATTCCCGATGGTGTTACCATCATTGGTGCCAACGCCTTCAATGGATGCACTTCGCTGACAAGCGTTCGAATTTCCGATAGCGTTACCTGCGTTGGAGTCCGCGCCTTCCAGGATTGTACTGCACTGACAAGCGTTCAGATTCCCGATAGCGTTATTACTATTGATAGTATGGCGTTTTATGATTGCACTTCTCTCAAAGAGATAGCTATTCCCGATAGCGTTACTCGTATTGGTAACCATGCATTTTATAATTGCGCCTCGCTGAAAAGTGTGGCGATCCCTGCGGGAGTAACCTCTATTAGTATCAGTTTGTTCTCCGGCTGTACTTCACTGACAAGCGTTGAAATTCCCGACAGCGTTACCGCCATTGACAATACGGCGTTCTCTGATTGCACCTCTCTCACAGAGATAGAGATTCCAAAGAGTGTAACCGTAATTTCCAATTACGCGTTCTCTGATTGCACCTCGCTTACCGACGTATATTACACCGGCACAGAGGAAGAATGGGCGGCGATTAGCATAGGCGATGGCAACGATGCCTTGAGGGGCGCAAATATTCGCTACAATTATAATAAGTGCCCCGAATACCCGCTTGAGCTT
>CAYXAC010000093.1:0-5776 GCA_964463025.1 uncultured Ruminococcus sp. | reverse complement strand
GCAAAAGCAAGGAGATACATAAGCATATTAAAGTAGTCGTTCTTGAGCGCTACGAGAACACCGGTAATCGTCGTACCAATGTTAGCACCCATAATAATCGGCGTTGCTTGCATAAGCGTCATAACGCCAGCGTTAACCAAACCGATTACCATAACCGACGTAGCAGAAGAGCTCTGAATAATAGCGGTAACACCTGCGCCTATTCCTATGCCCGAAAAACGATTGTTGCTGATTTTGCTCAACAATTTTTTCATTCCGTCGCCAGCACTTTTCTCAAGTGCATCACTCATAAAGTTCATTCCGACGATGAATACACCAACGCCGGCAAGTAGCCAAATTAAACTTTGTATTAACTGAATCATAATAACAATAATAACCTCGTGTCTGGCACTTTTTCGTGTTGATTAAAAGCACTCTAAAAATCGAAAAATTATCTTCTCTCAATAATGTGGAGAGTAGGATTTACTATCTGGTCGCAGACGGTAACGGTGGTCTGTCTGGTAGCCATAAGTCGCATACCGATGTTCTCAATAATGTTTCTCGGAGGAAGCGGAAGCTCTCTCATTTCCTTGGAGTTAATCTGCTTTGACTTGGAAACTATCGAGATATATCTGTCGTATATGGTGGAATTAAGCAACGCAAAGAGTCCAAACGCAAGTCTGGGACAGATTTCGGCATTCTTATCCTTGGTATCAATGAAGTTGATTTTGTTATGCGTGCTGATGTATCTGTAGCTGGGGAGCTGTGCTGCCATATAAATAGCCGAGTTTACGAAGCGGTCGTCGCTCTTTGCGGGAACACGCTTGATAATAACCATATTCTTGTTTTTCTGAACAAGATTTGCGTTAACAGGAGCTATGTACTGGTGCTTGATAGGCTGGGGGAATGCGATCTGACCGCCTCTGATAGCAGAGGGACGGATAAGAGGAACGCAGCCCTTCATAGGCTCGGTAAAGAGCAGCCCCTCGCAGCGTGAGTCGATGATAAGACCTGTGGACATCTTGAGTCCGAGACTCGAAAGAGTTTCGGGCAGGTCACAGATGTGCTTAACTATCTTGGTATCCTCTACGCTCTTAGGGAGAGTAAGGCAGCCGTCCTTCTCGTCAACCACGAAGCTGTAGCTCACGGGAGGAAGAGCAGTAACGTTCGCACCGTTGTCGGTCGAGGTGGTGATAGCAACGGTGTCAGATTTCTCACCGTTTGCGTATGCTAGGATAAACGACTTCTTGAGAGGGATAGCGCGCTTCGTGTTCTTCTGCTTACCAACGAAGAGGTGTATCTTCTTAAGTGCAAGCGCCTGCGCCATTTCCTTACGGAAGCCGACGAGCTGTGATGCGGTGGATACCGTCGTAGGAAGCATGATAACGAGCTGACCGCCATCCTCAAGATGCCTTGCCGCAAGGCGCGCAAAAAGCACCGATGCGTTGATCTTGAGCTGGGTGACACCGCCGACCGCCGCCGATTCCTCGGAGGACTTGTCCACAAGGTGTGTCGGGGGGTTACAGATGATTATATCAAACTTGTCCTCGATTTTCTCGTCAAAGAGAGCTACGGTGTAGTGATTCTTCGAATCGGTGAGGTAGTTCTCCTCGTAAACGGTCACGAAGAGCTTAACGCCGTAGTCGTGACGGCACTTTTTTCTTACTCTCTCAAGATTATTCTTGAGCATGGGAATGAAAATGGGGTCGTTCTCGTAGCAGGTGATGAATATCTGCTTTGCCTCGGGACACTTCTTGCAAATTTCCTCTATCGCAGCGGCTGCCAGAATACCCGTGCCTGAGCCGGGGTCGAGAACTGTGTATACCGTCTTATTCTCATCAAACTCGAGCATCGAGGCCATCAGGCGCGCAGTATCCTTCTTTGTGAAGAGTCTGCCGAGTCTTATATTTTCGCTTTTGGATTTCTCTCTAATAAGCTTACCTGTATTTCTAACGGCTAAATTGAGCATAGTTACCTCCTTCGGAAATTTCTGCCGTGATTTATCAACTATTATTTTAACATAACTTTTTACCTTATGCAAGAGATTTTTAAGTTTTTTTATAAAAAATATTGCAAAAGAGGTCGAAAGATGTTATACTAGTATAAAATACTTTAATTTTTGTTTTCGATGTGCGATTTTTACGGCACGAAATGAAAGGGACGGTAGGTATGAGCGAAAAGACTCAGGCTAAAATTCTCAAATTCTTACATTGTGCGGATATACACCTTGATTCACCCTTCATCGGACTTTCACCCGAGAAAAGCGACGAGCGCAGATACGGACTTCGTGCCACGTTTTCCAAGATGATGGAATACGTGCGTGGCGCAGGTGTTAATTATCTTCTTATAAGCGGTGACCTCTTCGATACGGAGTCGGCGAGCAACGGCACTGCCGAGTTGCTTATACGCGAGTTTCGCGCCTGCCGTAATACGAAGATTATTATCGCTCCCGGCAGAAGCGATTCGTATGAGAACAATCCTATATATAGCTCCGGCAGACTTCCCGAGAACTGCTTTATTTTCGATTCCGAGAAGATAGGCAGATTTGACTTTGAGGAGGATAGAGTTACGATTTACGGCTGGGCATTTATGACCGAGTCGCTTCGAGAAAGTCCTCTTTATGACAACGTTGTTGGCGATACCTCGAACATCAACATAGTTTGCGGATACGCAGACCTCGACGGTGAAGTAGGCAGCGACAAATGTCCCGTTTCCTCTGCCGACTTAAAGAAGTTTGGTGCGGATTATTATGCATTTGGTTCAAGACACGAGGGCAGCGATTTCGTTAATCTTGACGCGGCTATGTACAGCTACTCGGGCGCGCTTGAGAGCACGGGATTCGAGCAGCCCGGCATTGGCGGAGCGAAGCTTATTGCCGTTAAATATGAGGACGGTGAGCTCGCTATTGATGCAAAGAATCTTACCTTCGGTCAGATAGTTTTCAAGAAGGAAACGCTCGACGTCACCGGCGTGGATTCAAACAATGAGTTCATCAACCGCATCAGCGGACTTCTCGGAGAGAAGAAATACGCGCAGGAAACTGCGCTTTATCTCGAGCTTACGGGTAGTATTGACCCGAGATTCATTCTGCCGAAGAATCTTGGCAGCGAGACCTTTGGTCTTTATTACTTCGAGATGAAGGATAAGACTCTTCCGCTTTACAACACACAGCCGTTCAAGAGAGATATGTCCATTAGGGGCGAGCTTTATAGAGAACTGCTCCCGATGATGCAGAGTGATGACGAGGAAGAAAGCCTCCTCGGCGCAAGAGCCTTCAGAGAGGGACTTGCGGCGCTTGAGAATCGCGAGATTGAAACTTAATCATATATAAATATAAAAAGCGAGTGATGATTATCACTCGCTTTTTATAACAAAAAATGGAAAAATACAGTCGCCTGCATCTTCCCACCAACAATTATTTTATCACATCCCGACTTGTCTGTCAATAGAATTTTATAAAAATAGCGCAGATTTAACAGTTTGTACATAAGTGTCAAATTTTTTTGAGAAATTTTTGAAAAACTGTTTATTTTTCACAAATTATATGTTATAATAAAGATGCGGAGAGGAACTCCGTATAACCTAAGGAAAGGATCCCCTCGGGTGAGGGGCTCTCGAAAGAGAGGGTAACAGTATGAAGATTACGATTTACGGCAAGCAGATGAGCGTGCGCGACAGTCTGAAGGAAGCGGTTGAGAAGAAGCTCGCCAAGTTTGACAAATTCTTTGGTGAGAACACCGAGGCTTTCGTGACCTGCAAGGTGCGTAAGGGAGTAAAGATCATCGAAATCACCGTAAATTACGGCGGTACCACCTTCCGCTCTGAAGAGGAGAACGAAACCTTCATTACTGCGCTTGACCGTGCGGTAGAGGGACTTGAGCGTCAGATTCGCAAGAACAAGACGAGAGTTGAAAAGATGATGAAGAAGAGCGCTCTCGATATAGGCGACTATGACGATGACGAGTACGTTGAGGAGGACGATTTTGAGATTAGAGTCAAGACGTTCCCCTTCAAGCCGATGACTCCCGAGGAAGCAATTCTGCAGATGAATCTTATCGGACATCAGTTCTATGCGTTCACCGATTCCGAGTCGGGTGATATTTGCGTTGTATATAAGAGAAAAGCGGGAAGCTATGGCTTAATAGTTCCCGAGAGATAATGGATTTGTAAAAAGTACAGAGGCTCTCGCATTTGCGAGAGCCTTTTCTAAACCGATTAGCCGTAAGGGAATCGAACTCGCAAGCCTTACGGCGAGAAATTTTAGCATCTTTTCTCGTATTTTGCCTTGTAAAGTCCACACTTGACTTCGGCAAAATCCAAAAAAATCTATCAAAAATTTATTTGCCGTATGGTGCAAAGCAGTTTTGAGAGAATAAATTTTTTCATTGACAAGCCAATTTTTTCGCAGAATATGTGGATATTTAAGAAAAAATCGGCGATGTATAGGAGAAAATTTATCTTTCAAAACCTTGTTAGTTCGATTCCCTTACGGCTAACCAAAGAAAATTTTGCAAAGTGCTGCGTGCATAGCGCGCTTGCCCGAGAAGAAGTCACCTGCGTAGACGCTGTATTCCTCTGATTTTGAAAATTCAAGTGCGGTGGTTATTCTGCCGTAGATATTCATCACCGTCATTCCTGCATTGCGTGCAGTCTTGATGATTGTGTTCATTTCGCGCTTTGTAAGTGGGATTTCCTCGTCGGAGCTGACGTCGATTATAACCTTGCCGTCAAGCTCTTTTATATCAATTTTAAGATAGACTCTGCCGAAAACCGAGGTAAAAAGCGTTCTAAAGAATAGTGATGCGTAATCTGTTGTGAGCATTATGCACTCACTGCTTCTCACGTCAACATTGACCTCTGCTATCCCGCGGAATCCGCTGTCGATAAACTCGCGTACCGTATCGCCAAAGGCGCGTGCGTGCATAAGAGTACGTGATGGGTCTGTCGGCGAGGCGTTTCCAATCTTGTATTCATTAAAAAAATCATCGTAATTCATAGCTTTTTACTTCTTTCAAGTAGTCTGTAAAACATTTTATCAAAAATCTTCGAGGAAGTCAAGTATACCGTGCTTTTTCTAAAAAAATGTCAAAGCTATTGCATTTATATATGAAATATGATAATATAAAGATAATAAATAAACAGAAAAGAGGTAAGAACAATGGACGAAAATTATTCTGTAAAGCTATCGAAGGTTATTGAGGAGTTCGACCTTGAGTCGCTCTATCTGCCCGACCTTCCCGAGAATATTCATATCAGCTGCACGCGCGTGAATCGCCCCGGACTTCAGATGGTAGGCTTCTACGACCACTACGAGCAGCAACGCTTGCAGATAATCGGCAAGGTGGAATATCTCTTCCTCGCAGGACTTGAGGCAGAGGAGCGTATGGCGAGGCTTGAGGATTTCTACAAATCCGCGCCCGCAGGCGTTATCTATACGACCTCGCTTCCTATTGATGACGAGGTTATCGCTCTGGCAGAGAAGTACCGTGTTCCGCTTCTTCGCACCACGAAGTCTACCTCTGATTTTATGGCGGCTCTTATTGCGTTCCTTAACGTAGAGCTTGGACCGAGAATCACCCGTCATGGAGTTCTCGTCGAGGTATATGGTGAGGGCGTACTTCTGCTCGGTGACTCGGGCGTCGGTAAGAGTGAAACGGCTATCGAGCTTATCAAGCGCGGCCACCGTCTGATAGCAGATGACGCGGTGGAAATCAAGCGCGTTTCTGCGACCACCCTCGTCGGCAAGGCTCCCGAGATTATCCGTCACTACGTTGAGCTTCGCGGTATAGGTATTGTT
>CAYXAC010000092.1:0-5796 GCA_964463025.1 uncultured Ruminococcus sp. | reverse complement strand
TAAAACGCACTTGTGCGTCGCCAGTAACGGTTAGGGCTATGCCCGAAAATGAAATACCCCCCATTCTACGGGGGGATATTTATTTATTCTTTACGCCATATTTTCCGAGAGCTTCTTGCCGCCAAGAATATGGAAGTGAAGATGCTTAACCGACTGGCAACCGTCATCACCGATGTTGCTTACCACGCGGTAGCCGTTCGTAAGTCCGAGCTCTGCCGCGATTTTCGGTATAGCCGTGAAAATTGTCGCAACAACAGCCGCATTTTCGGCATTTATCGCATCAGCCGACGGGATATGCTCCTTCGGCACTACCAGACAATGCACGGGTGCCTGCGGATTTATGTCGAGGAAGGCATAGCAGGAATCGTCCTCATACACCTTTTTTGAGGGGATGTCCCCCTTGATTATAGCACAAAATAAGCAGTCCATATTTTTCCGCCTTTCAGTAATCTGATAATATTTTATCACAACATAGCGACAAATTCAAGTGGTAGCAAAGAATTTTTAGTCCCACTTGACAAATTGCTCGTTTTAATATAATATAGATGTTGGAAAAAAACTATTTGGAGATATAATGTCAAAGGAAAAAACAATGCTTCCGCAGTACCCGGCGACGCTTGATATGTGGGACACGCTTTCACAGGAGAGCCGCCCGATAGTTGTTTACGGTATGGGTAACGGCGCGGACAAGCTGATTAAAAGATTTGAAAAATACGGCATAGAAATCGCGGATTTCTTCGCATCCGACGGCTTCGTGCGCGGTCATAGCTTTCACGGCAAGAGGGTGAAGTCCTTTTCGGAGATCAAGTCGGATTATCAGGACTTCGTCATAGTTCTCTCATTTGCGTCAAACAGAGAAGATGTACTTGATATGCTTCTTGATATCGACGCACACTACGATATGTATATTCCCGATATGCCCATCGCAGGTGAGGAATATTTTGATAGGGAATTCTATAATCTTCATTACACCGAAATTGTTAGCGCCTACGAATCCCTCGCTGACGATGAGTCAAAGTCCATCTTCGTCGCTACCATAAATTATAAGCTTACAGGTAGAATGAAATATCTCGCGGTTTCCCGCAATACCCGTGATGAAATTTACTCGCTTCTGCCGTGCGAAAATATTCACACTATGATAGACGCCGGAGCCTATAACGGTGACACCGCGAGAGAGGCGAAAGTGTATTTTCCCTCGCTTGAAAAGATTTACGCCATCGAGCCTGATAACAAGAATTTTAAAAAACTCGCAAAATATTCCGAGGCAGAAAATGAAATCGAGGTAATTCCCATCAATTCTGCCGCCTGGTGTGAGAATGTCGTTGGCAGCTTTATGAACAGCGGAAACCGCAATTCCTCGGTCTCCTCAACCGCTTCCTTTGAGCATAAGAATACGGGTATATCACTCGTGCGTCTTGACTCTCTTACGAGCAAGAAAATCGACTATATCAAGTACGACGTTGAGGGCGCGGAGCGCGAGACACTTATCGGCTCGCAGGGAATTATCGAGGCATATCACCCATCGCTTTTGGTGTCGCTCTACCATAGAAGTGCCGATATTTTCGAGATAGTCAATAAGCTAAATGAAAGCTATCCCGAGTACAAAATGTATCTTCGCAGGCTTTGGTGCGTTCCTGCCTGGGAGCTTGATTTGATTTTAGTAAGGAAAGATAAAAATGAAGGATAAGAACATAAAAAAGCCGGAGATTCTCTCGCCGGCAGGTAATTTTGAGAAAATGCGCTCTGCGATACTCTACGGTGCTGATGCCGTCTATCTCGCGGGCGAGATTTTCGGTATGCGTGCAGCGGCAGACAATTTTTCGCTGGAGGAAATGGCTGAGGCTGTCGAATACGCTCACGCTCGCAGCGTTAAGGTATACCTTACGCTCAATACGATGCCGAGAGAATACGAATATTCGCTTCTTCGTAAATATCTCGAGGATCTTTCGCATATAAATATAGATGCAATGATAATTGCTGACGTTGGCGTTTTGGCACTTGTCAAGGAAGTGCTCCCGAATATGGAAATTCACATCTCCACTCAGGCAAACGCTACTAGTGCCGCTGCCTGCCGCGCCTGGCACGCACTCGGCGCGAAGCGCGTTGTTTTGGCAAGAGAGCTGACGCTTGATGAAATCAAGGCTATCAGAGCGAATATCCCCGACGAGCTTGAGCTTGAATGCTTCATTCACGGCTCAATGTGCATTTCTTATAGTGGCAGATGCCTGCTTTCCGGTCATATGGTTGACCGCGATGCCAACAGAGGTATGTGTGCCCAGCCTTGTAGATGGAATTATACCATTCGCGGCTATGAGATTGAGGAAGAGAAGCGCCCCGACTGCAAAATGCCTATCGAGGAGATAAACGGCGAAACCTTTATTATGGCAAGCCGCGACACCTGCACGATAGAGCATATTCCCGAGCTTATTGAGGCGGGCATTAACTCCTTCAAAATTGAGGGAAGGATGAAGTCGGCCTACTATACCGCCGTTTCCACCAACGCATACAGAATGGCGGTTGACTCCTATTTCTCGGGCAACTACGAGTATAATCCCGCCTGGCGCGAGGAGCTTGAGTCCGTCAGCCACAGAAGCTATAATTCGGGCTACTATTTCACCGACTCGCACACCGACGCCAACACGGTAGAGAATAACGGTTATATGAAGGATAAGGCATTCCTTGCGGTTGCCGTAGGCTATGACTCGGAAAGCGGTATAGCAGAATTCACTCAGAGAAATAAGATGACTCTCGGTGACGATATAGTCCTCCTGACTCCCGGCAAAACAGCTGTACCAATAATTCCCATAGCGCTTTACGACGAAAATATGACACCCATTGAAAGCACCCCGCACCCCCATATGAAATTCTTTATGAGAACCGACAGCATAATTCGCCCGGGAGATATAATCAGGGCAAAGTAAGGAGATTTTATGCTTGTATCTGAGATTCTCAAGACCATCTTGATAGGCATAGTAGAGGGCATTACCGAATGGTTGCCGATAAGCTCAACCGGACATATGATACTGCTCGACGAATTTATCCATCTCGACGTTTCCTCCGCCTTCCGCGAGCTCTTTCTTATGGTTATCCAGCTCGGTGCAATACTCGCCGTGCCGATACTCTTCTTTGACAAGCTGAATCTGATTTCGCGGAGAAAAAACGAGGCAGAGAAGAAAAACGCTTGGAATTTATGGCTCAAGGTTGCCCTCGGAGTCGCACCTGCCGCGGTGCTTGGAATACTGCTCGACGACCTGTGTGACAGGTATCTTCACAACTATGTGGTTGTATCAATAGCCTTAATAATCTACGGTATAATCTTCATTTTTATAGAAAAATTCAGCACGAGAATTAGCAAGAAAATAGAGAGAGTAGAGGATTTATCCTACGGTGACGCCTTGAAGATAGGGGCATTTCAGCTTCTCTCGCTTGTCCCCGGAACGTCACGCTCCGGCTCAACTATCATCGGCGGACTTTTATCGGGAGTTTCGCGAAGCGCAAGTGCCGAGTTCTCATTCTTTATGGCAATTCCGATAATGCTGGGAATTTCCACCCTCAAAATCCTCAAATTCACCCTCGGCGGCTTCACAGCAACTGCAAACGAAATAATTATTCTGCTTGTCGGAATGGCGGTATCATTTTTGGTATCCTACTTTTCCATAAAATTTCTTATGGATTTCGTTAAGCGTCACGACTTCAAACCGTTTGGAATTTATAGGATTTGCCTTGGCACAGTTCTGCTTATGTATTTCTTATTCAAGTCGATTTAATTAAATACCGTGCATTTTTCCAAAAACGGAGAACGATGCACGTTTTTTTATAATAATGTAGGAAAAATTATCCAAAAAACAAATTTTCAAAAAACATTGACATTTAGATAAAACAATGTTACAATCATAAAAAACATTTTGCTGCTTTAAGCGGGGGAAATTATGAGAGTCGGAATACTTGAAGACGAGCGCGAGGTCGCCGAGAAAATTAAAAATTACATACAAAAATTCTTCGACGAGCGCGGCGAAAATGTTCAGATTTTTTCGTATTCCGACGCATACAGTCTTATAGAATCATATCATTCCGATATGGACGTGCTGTTCATGGATATCCAAATGGATCTTATGAACGGTATGGAAGCGGCAACGCACATAAGACAAAAGGATCCGCACGTTATAATTGTTTTTGTGAGCAATCTGGCACAGTATGCGGTTGAGGGGTATTCGGTAAACGCCTTTGATTTCATTCTGAAACCTGTTGATTACAATGGTTTTGCTATGAAGCTTGAGAGGATATGCAAAGAGCTTAAGCACAAAAATCCCGATAGGCTTCTATATGTAAAGACGAAAAACGAATTTGTCCGTCTGAATGTATCCAAAATATCTTACGTAGAGGTAAAATCACACGATCTTATCTATCATGTAGGGAACGACACCATAGTTTCGCGTAACACCTTGAAAAATGTGACGCAGGAGCTTGAAAAGCACTATTTCTCACTCTGCAACAACTGTTATCTTGTGAACCTTGACTATGTGAGAAAGGTAAATAAAATGGTTATTTTAAGCACCGGCGACGAGCTCCCCATAAGTCAGGGAAAGCGCAAGCAATTTATGACCGCACTCGCAAAATATATGGGCGATACCATTTAAGGTGATTTCTATGGATGCACTTATTTCTTTTATTATGACGCCGTTAATGGCGGTGGAGATACTGGTCGCTGAATTTTTTGTAGCCAGATCCTTCAAGCGAAAATCATATTTTAATCTTCGCTTCTTCGGAAGCGGTGCCCTTAGTGTTTTCCTAACTGCGTGGATAGAGTCAATGTATTTCATGCTGACGGGAAATCGGTTTAATTACGGCGTGGCATCCGATGCGCAGGAAATCATTTTCAAGATTTTTTACTACCTGATCGTCTTTATGATGACCATATTTTGCGTATGGTACAGCTACGAGCAGTCATTTACTACGGTGCTTGTCTGCTGCTCGATAGGATACGCAACACAGCATCTTGCCTCAGGCTTTTCAATGCTTTTTAGTTTCTTTACCGTATCTTTGCCTGCGCCTTACGTTTATATAGCAAACGCTGTGATCTGGTTGCTCACAAGAGCCCTTGTGTACGGTTCATTATATCTACTGTTGCGACACCGCAGGTTTGAGGAGGTCAATTACAAGGACAATAATCGTGGCAAGGTCATTCTCGTATTTGTTGTAATAATCGTATTTATCTGCCTGTCGCGTCTTGCAAACGACGATCCGCACCGTTCCGAACTTGCCCAAATTGCTGAGCCGCTATACGCAATGCTTTGCAGCGTATTTATTATAGTGGTTGAGTTCAACATGGTGCAGAATGATACGATAAGCAAAGAGCTTCTCGATATGAAAATGCTTCTCTCGCTCGAGCGAGAGCAGTACCTTATGACGAAAGAAAACATCGAAATTATCAACGAAAAGTGCCATGATCTGAAGCATCAGATAGCATTTCTGCGTAAGGATAAATCGGACAAATATATTTCCGAAATTGAAAATGCGGTAATGATCTACGACTCCACCGTCAAGACGGGAAGCGCAGTTCTCGATATTCTGCTTACCGAAAAGAAGCTTCAATGCGAGTCGAAAAACATCAAACTGACCACCGTTGTCAGAGGCAAGCTGCTTGAGTTTATGGATGAAATGGAGGTTTACTCCTTGTTCGGTAACGCGCTTTCTAATGCGATAGAGAGTGTAAGCGCAATTCCCGAGGAGGATAAGCGCCATATAGCCCTCAAGGTTAAGCAGATCGGTCATATGTGCTCAATACACGTTTAGAAT
>CAYXAC010000091.1:0-5816 GCA_964463025.1 uncultured Ruminococcus sp. | reverse complement strand
AGTCTTGTTACCGAGGACTCTCACGGGATAGTAAATGATAAGATGGGGATCGGTCATCTTCGACTCGTCAAACGCCTTGGTACGCATAGCGTCCCCCTCGGCAACGAATACACGGTTGCGGCTATTCACGCTTCTGCCCATAATGAAGTATGCGGTCACAGCCTTTTCACCGTCGGCACTTTTACCAATTATAATACCTCTGCCGTGATAGGCAAGAGAGTTAAGCTCGTCCTGGATAGTAGAAATCTTCATTTTATTCTCCTATTGAAACCTTGTTATTTTTTACGGTTAATTTATCGTTGCAAAACAGTCTTACTGCCTCGGGAAGTATCTTCCACTCGGCTTCTTCCATAATTCTTCGCTGAAGTGATTCGGGTGTGTCGTTTTCCTTTACCTCAACCGCCTTTTGCAGAATTATAGGGCCGCCGTCACACTCGGGTGTGACGAAATGAACGGTTGCACCCGAGATTTTAACCCCCTTCTCCAGCGCCGCCTCGTGAACGCGCAGACCGTAATAGCCCTTGCCTGCGAACGAGGGAATAAGCGCGGGGTGAACGTTGATAATCCTGTTCGGGAAGCTCTCGTACATCACCTCGTCGATAATGGTCAGGAAGCCTGCGAGAACAACGAGGTCGATTTTTGCCTCGATAAGAGCATCACGAAGTGCCAACGAATATTCGGTGACATCGGAATAATCCTTTCGCGAGAGAACTCTTGCCTCAATTCCCGCGTTTTTCGCTCTCTCGAGAGCGTAGACCTCGGGCTTCGAGGAAATCACGAGAGTGATTCTGCCCTCTCCAAGCTCACCGCGGCGCTCGGCATCAATTAGTGCCTGCAGATTCGTTCCGCCACCCGAAACAAGAACGGCAATATTCTTTAGCATAATACAACTCCGTCCTCGGACTCGATAATCTCACCGATAACGTATGCGTCCTCACCGCCCTCACGGAGTATTGCAAGAGCCTTGTCCACGTCCTCGGGAGAAACTACGACGCTCATACCGACACCCATGTTGTAGGTGTTGAACATATCGCGCTCGGGAATATTTCCGACCTCTCTAATAAGGTCGAAGATGGGGAGTACCTTTACTGCGCTCTTATCAATTTTCGCACCGAGTCCCTTAGGAATAGAGCGCGGGATATTCTCGTAGAAGCCGCCACCGGTTATATGCGAAATTCCCTTAACCTCTACCTTTTCAAGAAGTGCGAGAATAGACTTAACGTAAATTCTGGTAGGAGTGAGAAGTGCCTCGGCAACCGTTCTGCCGCCAAGCTTCTCGTTGGGGATATAAAGCTCCGGGTTATTGTTGTCAATATCAAACACCTTGCGGCAAAGCGAGAAGCCGTTGGAGTGAATGCCCGTAGATGCAAGAGCAATGACAACGTCGCCTGCCTTCATCTTCTTGTTATCAATAATCTTTTTCTTGTCGACTATACCTACCGCAAAGCCTGCGAGGTCGTAGTCCTCAACCGGCATAAGACCGGGATGCTCTGCCGTTTCACCGCCGATAAGCGCAGCACCCGACTGTACACAGCCCTCGCATACGCCCGAAACAATCTCGGCAATCTTCTCGGGAATATTCTTTCCGCAAGCGATATAATCAAGGAAGAACAAAGGCTTCGCACCGCAGCAGATAATGTCGTTTACGCACATTGCAACGGCGTCAATGCCGATGGTATCGTGCTTGTCCATAAGGATAGCAAGCTTAACCTTGGTGCCGCAGCCGTCCGTGCCCGAAACGAGCACCGGCTCCTCCATTCCCGTAGGGAGTCCAAAGCAACCGCCAAAACCACCGAGGTCGTCAAGACAGCCCTCGTTGCGAGTGCGGGCGATATGCGTTTTCATAAGCTCAACCGCCTTGTAACCTGCGGTAATATCTACGCCTGCCGCAGCATAGCTTTCAGATCTTGAATTTTTCACTTTTTATTCTCACTTTCGCTTTTATTTTCGGAAATTTTAGTATCGTATTTATTCTCATATTTCTCGGGAATATCCGTAGGATAATTGCCGTCGAAGCAGGCGGTGCAATATCCTCCCGCGGTCGAGCCCTCGCAAATTTTCCTTACGTCCTCAAGACGCAGATAGCCGAGCGAGTCGGCACCCGTCATTTCTCTTATCTCCTCGACCGTGTGGTGACAGGCAATCAAGGAGTCCCTCGAGTCAATGTCCGTGCCGTAGTAGCAGGGATTGACGAAGGGCGGCGCTGACGAGCGAAGATGTACTTCCTTTGCGCCCGCGCTCTTGAGAAGCTGAACCAATTTCGCGCAGGTAGTGCCGCGCACGATAGAGTCATCGACAAGCACCACGCGCTTACCCTCAACGGTATCTCTGATTGGGTTGAGCTTAATTTTAACCTTATCCTCTCTTATATCCTGACCGGGATTAATGAAGGTTCTGCCGATGTATTTATTCTTGATAAGTCCTATGCCGTAGGGGATTCCCGACGTCCAGGAGTAACCGATAGCCGCATCGAGTCCCGAGTCGGGAACGCCGATAACTATATCAGCCTCGACGGGGTGCGCCTTGGCAAGAAATGCTCCTGCGCGTCTGCGCGCCTTGTGTACGGCATAGCCTGCGATGCTCGAGTCGGGACGTGCTGTGTATATGTACTCAAACATACATAGAGTTTCGTTCCTTGTGCCGCAATGCTCGGTAATATGCTTGACCTCGCTGCCTGTGAATACGACTATCTCACCCGGCAGAAGCTCGTGAACGAGCGTAGCACCGACCGAGTCGAGCGCACAGCTCTCGTCGGCAATAACGTACTCACCGTTATAACGCACACCGTAACAGAGAGGGTGCAGACCGCACTTATCTCTTACGGCAATCATCTTCTGCGGTGACATAACGATGAAGCAAAGACCGCCGTCAAGCCTCTGCATTGCTCGGGTAACAGCTTCCTCAATAGAGGGCGCTGTAAGTCTTTCCTTCGTTATAACGCAAGAAACAACCTCAGCGTCACTCATGGTGTGAAAAATGTTGCCCGTCAGCTCAAGCTCGCGCTTGATAGCCGCCGAGTTCACAAGTGAGCCCGAGGTTGCTATTGCAAGTCTGCCTTTTATATGATTAACGACTATAGGCTCGGCATTCACTCTCTCCTTGGTGGCAAGAGTGCCGTAGCGCACGTGGCCGATAGCCATGCTGCCCTCTCCGAGCGACTCGAGAGTTTTCTGGCTGAAAACGTCGTTGACGAGTCCCGAGTCCTTATGGGTGGAGAAAACGCCGTCATCGTTTACCACGATGCCCGCGCTCTCCTGTCCTCTGTGCTGAAGCGCAAAAAGTCCGTAGTATACGCTCGATGCAACACAGCTTTTTTTATTTCCCACTATTCCAAATACTGCCATTTATTTTCCCTCCGCGAAAAAAAGCAACAAATCAAACGTTATATTTTTCCTCTATCGCGCGGTTCTTCGCAAGCACCGCGTCGCTTGCCGCGCTTCTCTGCGCTTCAAGCTTACTTGCCAAAGTGTCGTCGGAAAGCGCGAGAATTTCTGCCGCGAGGTGTGCAGCGTTTGCCGCACCGCCGATAGCAACGGTTGCTACGGGAATGCCCGAGGGCATCTGCACCGTGGAGAGAAGAGCGTCGAGTCCGCCAAGTCCGCCCGAGGAAATCGGAATGCCGATTACGGGGAGCGTAGTATTTGCGGCAACCGCACCTGCAAGGTGAGCCGCCATACCTGCTGCGGCGATAATCACGCCGAAGTCGTTCGCTCTCGCCGACTTAACGAACTCCGCTGCCTCGACGGGAGTTCTGTGAGCTGAATATATATGTACTTCAAAGGGAATACCGTAATCACGAAGAACGGTTATACCCTTTTCTACTACGGGAAGGTCGCTGTCACTTCCCATAAGAATCGCAACTTTTTTCATAAGCTTTCCTTTCGCAATAAAAATCAAAAAAGGGCAGGACTACCCTATAAGGTAGTTCTGCCCAGACGGTCGACAATCATAGCGATTTTTGCTTCCCTGCGGTCAATTCCGCTCGCCGTCGGTTGCAAAAATCCTTACCATCTTTTATTTTACCATTTATATAATAAAATGTCAATAAGGTACGTAAAAATGGAGTTCAAAAAATGCAGTGTGCAAAAGCAAGTGAATTTAGTTATTTTACACAAAAGAATGAAACGCTGTATATTTCGTTCGGCTTCAGCGGGAGCGCCGTTCTGCCCGAGGCTATGGCAATATCCTTCGAGCGATATACAGTTCCCTTGCCTCTCGTGCCGCCGGGAGCTATCCTCAATATACGGCAGGCGTTGTATTTCGCTCCATGCAGAATAAGCTCCGCCTTGCCCTCGAACCTTCTCGTAACGATAAGCAGCTCTGCGGTAACACCGTCGGTTGCCGCAAGGGAGTAGAGCTCCTTGCGTGAATCGTCACCCGTGTCAACCTGCGTGCCGAGCTTGTAAAGGTGGGAGTAAGCCGACATCACGTTAAAAGCGGCGTAGCGGTGAGCGCTGGTGTGGTCGTCCATCGAGAAGAGCGAATTGGCTCTTGAGTAAGCGTCAGCTGTCGAGTACATCATCATATCAGCCGAGCTCTTCTGCCCCAAAATAAGTGCTGTTCCCAGTTCTGCAGGCGTGCTTTCGCGGAGCGCAGGCGGTGTTCCGCCTCTGGTGGCGGTGTTATATTCGCAGATGATACTGCGCGTGCGGCGCAGTCCTGCGCTGTCAAGATAGTTCCTCGCATACTGGCTGTGCATTGCAATCTCATCGGGGTTCGAGGTATAGCACGCCCAGGTAAAGAAGTCAAGCGGTGCGGCAGTTGCCTCGGCGGTAATGTACGCGAAGAAGCGCTGCATAAACGGGATATAGCTCTTCATTTCCTCGCTCGCGTCAAGACGGTTGAGAGCGTAGAAGCCGCGCGCACCGTAAGCACCGATTCTGATTTTCGGGAATCGCTCGCGTAGGTAGTTTGCCGTCACGCGATAAAGCTCAAAGTACTCACGCATATCACCCGCAAAGCCCTCGGGTGAGTCGGGCGCTGACCAAATCTCAAAGTACTTGATGCCGAGCTTGAAGCCGTTTGCCCAACCCTCGTTGTAGTGCATTATTATATGCTCGCAGATTCTCGCCCACTTTTCTCTGTCGGCAGGTGATTTTGCATACAGCTTCCTCGCATAAGGCTCGGGGCTCTCGCCAAGTCGGTAGAATATCTCCGCACCTACCTCATGGATAGTCTGTAAATAGAGATCTGTCGGCAGGAAGTTGTAGGACTCCTCGAGTGACTCATCGGCATCAAAATCAGGGAAAATCGCGTGAATATTGATATACTGATTATGTCCGTACTCACCGACAGAGCCTACCGTGCGAACGACGGGTGTGCCCATCTCCGAGAACTCGTCGGAAAAATCGAACGGCAGAGCGTAACCGCCAGAGCGCGGGCCGCCGTTAATGCCGTGCATAGGCTTGATTTTTCCGCATTTTTTATCAAAATCTATTCTGATTTCTTTTTTTTCCATAGCTTTAATATCCTTTTATTTTTATATTATTTTATCAATTTTCTATCTGCTTGTCAAGGTGTGTTTTGTGACTTTGGTCTGCGTTTTTCTTCGGTTTTTGCAAAGAAAATAAAATTCTCCGTTAAATTCGGTAAAAAATTGGGCAATTCGCTCTTTTTTGGATTTTGGGAATTTTTTTCACAAAAAGCTATGTACAAGACGAAAGTTTTGTGATAGAATGGAAAAGTAATTTGTTAAAACAAAGGAGTGCTTAAAATGGTAAAAACCTACTGCGGTAAGACAAAGGACGTTTATTCTCTCGACAACGGCAACGTAATGCTCAAGTTCAAGGCCGACTGCACCGGCAAGGACGGAGTGT
>CAYXAC010000090.1:0-5818 GCA_964463025.1 uncultured Ruminococcus sp. | reverse complement strand
TATCAACAAGCTCCTCTTCTTCACCGCTATGAAGTTCTGCTGAGTCGATATCCTTAATTTGATATTCGAGGATTTCCTTTAGCCTCTCGCTCTCGTGAGCCTTTTCGCTTATATCGGCAATCTCCCGCCTGATAGACTCGAACTCTGCATACGCCTCGCGGTATTTGGCAAGCAATTCACCGTTTCCGGCATAGAGATCAATTATCTCTATATGATTCTTTGCATTTACAAGCGAGGCAGTATCGCTCTGTCCGTGAATGCTGACAAGATGCGGAGTTATGCTCTTAAGAAGCGCAAGATTGATGCTTCTGCCATTCAAGGTGATCTTATTTTTGCCGTCAACGGTAACCGTACGCTGCACGAGCAATGTTCCGTCATCGGCAGGCGTAACGCCAAGATCAGAAAGCTTCGCTCTCGTAGTCTCTGAAAGCTCGCCAAATAAACCGCTGACCATGGCTACGCTCTCGCCGCTGCGAATGATTTCCCTCTCACATTTTGCGCCAAGCAAAAGGTTAATGCTATCAATAACTATCGATTTCCCCGCACCGGTTTCACCCGTAAGAGCCATAAAGCCCTCCGAAAAGTCGAAATCAACGCATTTGATAACCGCTATATTTTCTATATGCAACGAAAGTAGCATAGTATTTCTCCAAAACTAAATTACTGTCTTTTAATGATATCCTTCAACTCGTGTTCAAGCTTTATAGCTATTTCCACCGTTTTAACAACAAGAAGTATAGTGTCATCACCCGCGACACAGCCTACGATATCATCATGCGCAAGAGCATCAAAGCAAACGGCAATCGCATTTGCCATTCCTGAGAACGTCTTGACAACCACGATATTTCCCGCCGCCTCAATCTTTACCACCGCATCGGTAATTGCGGAATTAAGCACCGGAATTTTATTCTCCTTGGCAATATGCGCTCCGGGAGCAATGTATTTATAGGCTCCGTTAGTCGCGGTGCCCTTAACAAGATTAAGCTGTCTTATGTCTCTCGAGGCAGTCGTCTGTGTAACGTTATACCCCTCCTCTCGAAGCCTCTTAATGAGAGTATCCTGGGTGTCAATGTCATACTTTTCGATTAGCTCGAGAATTTTCTTTTGTCTTGCGTTTTTCATTTTGCTTTCCCTTTCAAAAGAAGAAGTTTATTGAAACGTGTTATATAAATTCGTTGAGATGATTTATCTTTTTTGACAGTACCGTGAAAACGTTACTCTCTGTAAAGGCAAGTGTTTTGAATCTTTTATCGCTTTTATATACAATGCAGGACTCTCCGCCGGCAATTTTAGTGAAATATCTGCCATCTACACTAACGTTGAGAACACTCTCGCCTGCATTGGAAATTCGTATACGTTCATCGGAACCGTAAACTATAGAGCGATTAAAAAATGAGTGCGGACAAATGGGCGTAACCGTTATAGAGTCAAGCGTGTGTGAGATTATAGGTCCACCAGCTGACAGCGAGTACGCAGTAGAGCCTGCGGGCGTTGATGCTATGACTCCGTCTGCACGGTAGCTTGCGTGATCGCCGTGCTCGTTCTCTATCATTATATCCGATATACCAAAATAGCCCTCATGAGATACGACCACGTCATTAACGGCAAGATGTGTGCATTTATCTCGCATATCCCGCGAAAGCTTCTCAACACATAGAAGCATCTTTTCCTCTACGCGATATTCGCCCGTAGTAAGACGGGAGAGTGTGTCAAGGCTTTCCGGCTCTAACTGCGCAAGATATCCAACCTTTCCGAGATTGACACCTATTAGCGGAATATCAAGCGCGACCGCCAACTCCGAAGCATCGATAACAGAGCCGTCACCGCCTATAACGATGATTACGTCTGAATCTGGGGGCAGAGATTCATAATAACTCACTTTTTTTATGTTCATAGAACGATATTTTGCTTCCAAATAGGATTCTATATTGATTTCAGCAAGCTTTTCGATAACTTTTTCGGTAATCAAGAGGTTGGCATCTTTTATGGAATTAGGGATTAAAATTGCTTGTTTCATAATGAGTTTTTCCTATTTTTGAAATGCGCAAGATATTCTATATTACCGTCACCGCCAATAATCGGTGACTCACTAAGGTTGATAAGCTCGAAGCCGATTGCCTCCGCAAAGTCAATCACCTTGTTTACAGCGCTCTGGCGAACCGATTGGTTTTTGACGATACCGCCCTTTCCAAGTCCAGATTTACCGACCTCAAACTGCGGTTTGATAAGACAAATAAAATCTGAGCCATCAGAAAGGCAGGATTTTAGCGCAGGCATAATAAGAGTTGCCGAAATAAAGGATACGTCCATAACAGCTAAATCCGGCACGTACTCAAAATCCTCTGGTGTCATATATCTCGCATTATAATTTTCAATTACCGTAACGCGCTCGTCACGTCGCAAAGAATCTGCCATCTGCCCGCTACCCGAATCAACGGCAATAACGTGAGATGCTCCGTTTTGTAAAAGGCAGTCGGTAAATCCTCCGCTGGAAGCACCAACGTCGATAGCAAAGCGGGAATCAACCGATACGTCAAAGAATGAGAGCGCCGACTCTAACTTTAAGCCGCCTCTGCCGACGTATTTTTTACTACTTTTATCAACGGCAATATTTTCGTCACCTGTAACCTCATGAGACGGCTTCTTAATAACCTTGCCGTCTACGGTAACGTCACCTGCGAGAATAAATTTCTTTGCATCGGTGCGACTGTCACACATCGCACGCTCGGCGATAAATGCATCAAGCCTCATCGTCAATATCAAACGGTGCGTCGGATACCGTGCCGTCGGCATTCTCGATCAGAATTCGCACTCTGCGCTCTGCATTTTCAAGTCTGTCGTTACATATCTTGACAAGCTTAATGGCTTCCTCAAATGCATCAATGGACTCGTCGAGCGACATATTACCACTCTCAAGCTTCTTGACCTCGGATTCAAGCTTTTTAATTGCTTCTTCAAAATTCATATTTTTCATTTTGAATGCTTCTCCTTATTTATCTCGCTAACCTCGGCAGTGAGCTTGCCGTCGGTGAGAATAAGCGATATTTTGTCACCTACATTGGTGTCGCGCACGCTTTTGATAACGCCGTTTTTACATTCTGCCACAGAATAACCTCTCGAAAGCATAGAAAGAGGGCTCAAGGCATCGGCCTTGCCTGCGCTTAAAGCGAGTCTTTCTCGCAGTCTTTCGAACGTTAAACTGATAAGCAGGCGGGCCTTCTCCTGCTTAGCTCTTACACTGTCGCGCTTCACATCAACAAAAGCAAGCGTTGCGCCTGCGCCCATTTTGTCTGACAAATGCTCTACTCTTTCCTTCAAGCGAGCAATGCAGTTCATTATCGCCGTATGCATACATTCGTTATAAGAATCAATGCGCATCAGGAGCTCGCGCCTGTCAGGAACGGCAAGCTCTGCCGCCGCAGACGGTGTGGGTGCGCGCAGATCGGCAACGAAATCACAGATAGTGAAGTCTGTTTCATGTCCTACCGCAGAAATTATCGGTATGGTTGCAGCATAAATCCGTCTAGCAAGTGCCTCGCTGTTGAATGCCCAAAGATCCTCTATTGAGCCTCCGCCTCTGCCTATGATTACAACGTCGCAAAGGCGCGATTTGTCAAAATAATCAACCGCATCGACAAGCGTTTTTTCCGCCCCCTCGCCCTGAACGAGCGCGGGATAAATATATAGATCCACTCCGGGGAAGCGTCTACCCGTGACGTTGATTATATCACGCACTGCCGCACCCGTCGGTGATGTGATAACTCCTACTCTGCGCGGCATCTCGGGAATAAGCAACTTGTGCTCCTCGTCAAAGAGTCCCTCCTCGGCAAGACGCGACCTCATCTGCTCATATGCAAGGTAGAGCGCTCCTATACCGTCAGGCTGCATAGAGCCGACGTATATCTGATACGAGCCATCTCGCGGATAGACAGTCACAGAGCCGTGAACGATAACCTTCATACCCGACTCGGGCATAAATTTGAGCGACATAGCTTTGGATCGAAACATCACCGCCCTTATCTGTCCGTCGGCATCCTTCAAGGAAAAATATAGATGACCACTTCTGTGACTTGTAAAATTCGATATTTCGCCACGAACCGTGACAGAAGAAAGCGTGCGGTTGCCTTCAAAAATATTCTTGATATAGTTATTGAGCTCGGACACCGTAAAGGTATTAACGGTGTCCCTCTCACGAAGTGAGCTTATATCCATATCTACTCCTATAAAAGCAGGCTATGCTCCATGCCCGTTTTTGTATGCTCTTAATGTAAGAGCTGCTATTCCAACTGCGTTATCGGCAGACATCAGAGGCTCGGCAAAATAGACCTCATAGCGCTCGCTTAACATATTTTTTATCATAGAGTTGCACATAACTCCACCTGCGCAGACGACAGGACCTCTGCCGTATTGCTCGGCATACGCATCTATCATAGCTGATATCGCACGTCCAATGTAATCGAACACGAATGCAGCGGTGAGCGCGGAATCCTGCGTATCGTCGTACAGTTTGGTTGCCATATTCTCGAGTCCCGAAAGGTTAACCGTCATACCGTTTGACGAGATCTTCTTTCTCGGAATCTTACCCGTAAATTTCCGTGCACATTCCTCAAGTGCAGGTCCTGCGGGAAAGGCAAATCCCATATATACGCCTACGCGATCAATTATTTGTCCTGCGTTGAGGTCGCTAGTGCCACCGAGAAGCTCGACATTAAAGCCGCGCTCGGTAGCCGTTGCTCTAACGAGTTCGGTCGTGCCGCCCGAAATATGAAATGCCGCAAAGGGCAAAGAAAGCAGATCAGACTTCTGCGCAGAATAAATTACCGCCATTATATGACCGCATTGATGCGAGAATCTGTATAGCGGAACACCGAGTGTAGCACTAATGCTCTCCGCTGACGCCACTCCCGAAAGAAAGCACGGCATATAAGATCCCTCTTGATTTCTCGGCTTATCGCTCACGCCAACTGCCACTATCTCGGCAAAATCCAGATATTTGCGCAATTCCTGCATAAGCGACGGAATATTGACGGTGTGAGCAAATACTGCCTCGGACTGTCTGAGTCCTCGCTCTCCCTGCTTTACGGGAAGCGGACGCTTAAGGTTACACGCCAGTTCTCCGTCAATAGTAAAAGCAGAAACAGAGGTAGTATAATTACTCGTATCAATGCCGAGTATAAGCTGTTTTTTCATCACTCCGAAAGCTCGCTCGACAATGCATTAAGCACGCCGTTTATAAAAGAATAGGACTTCTCGTCATCAAACTTCTTCGCAAGCTCAACAGCCTCGTTAATAGATACCTTGGCAGGAATATCAGAAATATAAAGCATCTCATATGCCGCAAGGCGAAGTATTGCCATTAAAACGGGAGAAATACGCGATTTCTTCCACCCCGTCAAATGCTTCTCTATCGCTGCATCTATTTCAGCCTTCTGCTCATACGAGCCAAAGAACACCGTCTTGACGTAATCGTCATACTCAAGACCGCGAACCTCGGTAGCTTTGAGGAAAATTTCCTCAGCGCACTCGTCACTCTTACAAACGCTCTCAAAAATGAGCATAAAGGCATTTTCTCTAGCTAATTTTCTCTGCATTATATTGCACCTCAAAATAAAATGTGTTTTCATAATATTATACTACTTATAAATAAAATTGTCAACCGATTTTCAGAATAATTTACCTTAATTATGCATTTTTATTCATCGTCAAAATATTAAAGATAAAAATACGGTTATTTATTAAAATCGACTTGCAAAACGGCGGAATTTATGTTATTATTATATGGTGCGCATCAAAAAAACTTGGATTCTATCTCTAAGAC
>CAYXAC010000089.1:0-5845 GCA_964463025.1 uncultured Ruminococcus sp. | reverse complement strand
GAATCATATACCAATTTGCGAAGCCGTCGAGGCCGACTCTCTTGAAGTAGTTGGAGAAATCAAGGTAAAGATAAGCCGAGTAAAGCTCCTTGTTTATCTGCTGATTTAATAATTCGTGTACACGTGCGTTCATATTTTTTTCCTTTCTTATATTTCAGATTTCCAAAGTCCGTGCAGATTGCAGTAAGCGTATACCGCGACAGGCTTATCGCCTGCGAGATGAAACTCGGCCGCGGGCTTCTCGCCTGCATTAAGATACTTATACTGTGCGCCCTTGTCGGTTTCAAGGTATATCCAGAGAATGCTGTGCTCCTCGGACATCGGGTGCTCTACCGAGCCGACGAATACGCTCACGCGCTCGCCGTCGACTTTCACCTCGGGAATATGCTTTTCGCGGCTAGCCTCGACTGTGCCCGCCTCGAGCACGGACATCTTCTGTCCGCAGCAGACGGGGGTTACGCCCGAATCGCTGATTTTATCAATTATGTTTCCGCATTTTTCGCAGATATAGAATTTCTTGTTAGACATTTATGTTTTCCTCCAAAATGTGTCTTTGTTTTGTGACTATATTATAACACAATAATTCGCACACTTCTGTGACTAAGTCACAATTGACAATTATCTAAAATAGTGCTATAATTTATTATATATTGCTTAGCCGTAAGGGAATCGAACTCACAAACCATACGGCTACGGAGGTAAACACCGTTATGAACGAGATGGAAATGTGCGAGCTTTTTGCAAAGAGCTTTCCTTTTTTTGATAAAATAAACGATACCGAGCGCGCGACGCTTCTGCGCTCATCGCAGTACGTGCGCTTTAAGCGCGGCACGAATATTCACGACGGCGGTGAGTGCACCGGAGTTATTCTCATTAAAAGCGGCACTCTGCGCGTTTATATTATTTCCGAGGACGGCAAGGAGATTACTCTCTACCGTCTTTTCGCGGGTGAGATTTGCATACTTTCCGCTTCCTGCGTACTTGACACCGTGACATTCGACGTGCTTATTGACGCAGAGGAAGACAGCGAGTGCGTGGTGGTTGGTGGCTGCGCCTTTGAGGACGTGGCACGTAGGTTGCCCGAGGTCAAGATCTTCTCGCTCGAGGCTGCTCTTTCGCGCTTTTCCGATGTTATGTGGGTTATGCAGCAGATACTCTTTATGAGCATGGACAAGCGACTTGCCATCTTCTTGCTTGATGAATGCTCCAAGACGGGTACCGACAGCATAAAGCTTACTCACGAGCAGATTGCCAAGTATATGGGTTCGGCACGCGAGGTCGTGTCGCGAATGCTCAAATATTTCGCCTCCGAGGGACTCGTTAGCGCATCACGTAGCGAGGGAATTAAAATTCTCGACAAGAAGCGTCTGCGCGCACTCACGGTATGAAATTACACGCGAAGCATTGCGAGTATTTGCTCCTTTGAGCGTGCGCCGACAGCCTGGTTTATCACCTTGCCGTCGCGTATAACTACAAGCGTGGGAATGCTGTACACACCGTACTCCCTTGCAAGGGCGGGCTCGCTATCAACATTGATCTTACCGACCGCAACGTCACCTCTCTCACTTGCGATCTCGTCAATTACGGGCGCAACCATACGGCAGGGTCCGCACCAATCGGCAAAGAAGTCGAGAAGTATCGTCTTTTCGCCCTTTTTAAGTGAATCTAATCCTGATTTATTAAGTTTAATAGCTGACATAGTCATTCTCCTTTCGTTTTTACAGCTTGATTATATCACATTATTACTTTTTCGTCAGTGATTTAATCACAAAGTCTAACATATTGGGCTGAGTAATTAAGAAGCACCTTTCGGGACTAGCTTGATTAGTACTTGACAATTAAATATATACATTATATAATGTATACAGATATAACCACAAAATCAAAAGGAGAATGAAAAGACTATTATGTTTAGTTCTACTGTTTGTTTACTTTATAGCGGCTTGTTTCTTTAGTTTTTGGGTTGGTTATTCTATATGACTTTATTTAACGGAGGAGATGTTACAATTTATGAAAAAACTTTTGATTTTAGCAGCACTTGTCGCTACGCTTGCTATTGCACTTTGCTCGTGCGAATTATTTAAGAAGGACAACGTGTTTTATGAAATTTCGGAATCAGGCGATTATGCCGAGGTTGTCGGTTATAATCTAGGCAGCACCTCGACAGACCTGGTAATTGCATCGGAGTACAAAGGCAAGCCTGTCATAAAGATTAGAGAACGCGCATTTGCCGAGGATTTGAGCATTACCTCTGTGGTAATCCCTGGTAGTGTAAAGGTTATTGGCACTGATGCCTTCCATAACTGTATGAACCTTACTTCAGTGATCATCTCTGAGGGGGTTACCACGATTGGCAAAAATGCGTTTGGCGCTTGCGGTTTTGCCACTATCGAAATTCCGGATAGCGTAACGAGTATCGGTGAAGAGGCATTTGGAAGAAACAATAAGCTTGTCAGTATAACAATTCCCGATAGTGTGACGGTCATTGAAGCTCATACATTTACGCAGTGCGAAAGGCTTACCTCTGTCGTAATTCCAGATAGCGTTACGAGCATTGGTAAGGGCGCATTTGAGCTTTGCGGTCTTACCTCTGTGGTAATTCCTGACAGCGTGACTAGTATTGGAGAGCGTGCTTTTGAGGCTTGTAGAAGTCTTGAATCCATTGTAATTCCCAATAGCATAACGAGTATTAGCGACGCGACGTTTATTTCGTGTGAGTCTCTCACCTCAATTGTAATTCCCGACAGTGTAAGGAGCATAGGCGATAATGCTTTTGAGTGGTGCGGCGCTCTTACGTCTATAGTAATCCCAAACAGCGTTGGGCACATTGGCGACGGTGCGTTTTTCAGCTGTGACTCTCTTACCGACATATACTACTGCGGTAGCCAGGATAAGTGGTTTGAGATTAACAAAGCACTGCACGGTGGCGCTCCAACTAACAATCTCACCGTTCATTATAACTACTCTCCCGAGAAATAATTTTCTATGGGAATCCCATTATAACAAAAACAGCCTTTTACAAGAAGGCTGTTTTTCTTTAGAAAATTCTATCCTTATAAATATAATATCTGCTTCGCGTGCCGCGCGTCAACTCGTCTGCCATCTCTTCAAGCTCGCTTTGAGTGACAAACTTGTAGCCGACAACCTCGCTTGCTTGCAGCTTTATTTCTGGCATCTCGTCGAGCAACACTAAATACGACGCGGCATAAACCTTACCGTTGGTCATTCTGCCGAGTTCCCTAAATGCAGAAGAGTCTGCCACGATACCTGCTTCCTCGACAAGCTCGCGCACAGCACCAGTGAGCATATCCTCACCTGCCACGACCGCACCGCCGGGCACCTCGTACGCGAGGGGCTCGTTTTTATCGGGATGCCGTCTGGTTATCAGTAGCTTGTCACCCACCTTAACCCATACTTCAACGCAGGGGTGGTACATTCCCTCTGGGATTTCGTCGTGATTCGCACGTTCCCAGGTTATGCCGACTTTCTCGCCATTTTCATTTACAATGTCCCAAATTTCTGTCATTTTATCACCTATATGCCAAGCATTGTTTACAAATTAGTCATTTTTTAAGACGCACGTCAAGCTGATTATACGGGATCGTGATATTGTTTTCGTCAAACATTTTCTTCACATTTTCCACAATATCGAATTTTACAGTCCAATAATCCGCACTCTTTACCCATGCTCTCGCAATTATTTTTATTCCGTTTTGAGTGTGCTCAGACACTCTGACTAATGGCTTGGGATCATCTAGCACAAGCTCGTGTGAGGAACAAATATTACCGATCAATTCTTTAGCATTATCGAAGTCGTTATCATAAGAAATTTCAAAACTGAAATCGACTCTCCTGATAGGCTTTTCGGAATAATTGGTAATATTTCCGTTTGCAAGCGAGCCGTTTGGAACGTACACAACCTTATTATCCGGAGTGCGTAGCTTCGTACAAACAATATGAATGTCCTCAACCGTACCCGAAACACCCTGCGCCTCAATGAAATCGTCAATCTTGAACGGTCGGGTTACTATAATAAGAACTCCGCCCGCAAGGTTTGACAAGGCACCGTTGACCGCAAGACCGATACCAACACCAAGAGAAGCTATAAGCGCCGTGATTCCGCTCGTGTCAATTCCCAAAAATGCAATAAGCGCAACGGTAATTATAATTTTTGCTCCGACATTGACAATGTATGCAAGCGTACGCATTAGAGTCTTATCGTGTTTTTCGTTATTTCCCGCCTTCTCTATTTTACGGGAAATGAGCGTTACGATTCTGAATCCGACAGCAAGCAGAACAAGAGCAATTAATATTTTCATTCCTGCGTTTATAGCCCAGGCGATAGCATCGCTCAAAAATGCGGTAAAATCAAACGGAACGCCCACAGATGCATCTAATAAAAAATTCATTTTTTATCCCTTTCCGGTAGCATATTTTATTATGTAAAAAGCTGTTTTTGTAAATAATAGTTATTATTTAGGCGGTATACCATATGCATACCGCCATTTTTCATTTATACTTTATACAGAACGATTTGCATTCATCAGGGTTAGATACGCCATATTTTTCTACAAAAAGCTGCCTTTCGCTGCCCCGACACTGCTTGATCACCTTCTTGTATTTTGAATTAATTCTCTTACACAAGTCCTCAAAGTGTCCCGCATAAAGAGGGTTAGCTCCTCGTTTATACTCAATTATATCTTCAACTGCCTGATAAAGTCTTATAACGTTATAACCCGAAGTGGTATCAAAGACCCAAATAGGAAGGAAATTTCTGTACTGCAAAAGACCCCACATCTGATAGAAATTAGCCACCCTGGAGGCAGCCGTGAACACCTGCTCCTTACCCGGGACGATAAAGTCCTTATCATCCTCCGAGATGTTAGCCTTCAACCATTCGTCAAAATCCTTATCGTACACGCTTTTTCCGTACTTGATTTTAATATTTCTGTAATTATATAGAATATGTCTCGCATCAGCAATCTCTTCTCGCTCACCCGTCGCAAAATATTCTCTAACATTGTCAAGCGAAGCGGTAAATATTGAGGAAATACCAACAAGCAAGCTACCAAGTCCTGATATTATTGCTACAATACCAACTATACGATTGATAATAATATCATCATTATTCTTGCCGAAGAAACCGAAAACTATACAAATTGCGATAGTGGAGCACACGCTGCCTATAATCAAAAGTATTTTTTTAGTGTTGCCCTTCATAGCTTAATCCTTTTAATTTATTTTTTCCATTATATCACAATTTTCGACAGCAGTCAAGTAAAACTACTAAAAACAAAAAGCACCCACCGCATACCACTTGCGGTATATTGCCAATTCGCTGACGTTACAAAGGATTAGTACAACAAGTGTAATTAAATAAAAACAACCGACCCGAATGGCAAATTCAGAGTCAGTTGCGAACTGTGTTAGTATTGCTGCATGGAGAAAATAAAAAAGTGTTTAATCCTTTGGTGCACCTCCACCGGTAGCAAAGGCAAAACGACTAAATATCGTTTTGCCAAGGCGACGGCGACAAAGCGCGAGTGAGCGGAGCCGAGTGTACCGAGGCTATAGGTCATGACACGCGACTCGTCACTCGAACCCTGGACCCACTGCATACCGCTTGCGGTATATTGGCAAGCGAGGAGATGGGTCTTGCAGGCAGTACAATAAGTGTAATCAGCACTCACAGTATCCCGAGCGCCAAATTCAGAGTCAGTTGCGTTCTTTATTATACCGGCGTTATGAGGAAACGCAAAAGACTATGTATGCACTAACAAAATCTAAACAAAAAGAAAACCATTTTTGGTGCACCTCCAGGGACTCGAACCCTGGACCCACTGAT
>CAYXAC010000088.1:0-5922 GCA_964463025.1 uncultured Ruminococcus sp. | reverse complement strand
ACACCCTCGCGTCCTTTGGCGTTACCGCATCCATCAAGGGCGTTGACAGAGGTCCCCGTATCACGAGATACGAGGTGGTTCCTGCAAAGGGCGTTAAGGTAAGCAGTATTCTTAATCTTCAGGACGATATTGCGCTTAACCTTGCGGCAGGCTCTATCAGAATGGAAGCGCCCATTCCCGGCAAGTCGGCGGTGGGTATCGAAATCCCCAACAAGAAGTCCTCTACCGTAAGACTGCGTAATCTTCTCGAAACCGAGGAGTTCCAGTCCAACAAGTCAAAGACTGCGGTTTGTATCGGCCGTGATGTTGCAGGCCAGCCGGTATTCGGTGACATTTCCGATATGCCTCATATGCTCATTGCCGGTGCTACCGGTATGGGTAAGTCGGTGTGCATTAACTCGCTGCTTATCAGCGTGCTTTATAAAGCAAGACCCGACGAGGTCAAGCTCATTATGATTGACCCGAAGCAGGTTGAGTTCACGATGTACAACGGCATTCCTCACCTGCTTGTCCCCGTCGTATCCGACGCAAAGCAGGCGGCAGGAGCGCTTATGTGGGCGGTTGAGGAGATGGAACGCAGATACAATCTGCTTAATCCTCTTTGCGTTCGTAACATTGATGCGTATAATGAAAAGATAGCGCACAATCCCGCACTCGGCGAGCCTATGTCGAGAATTATTATCGTTATCGATGAATTTGCAGACCTTATGCTTCAGGTTAAGGACCCTGTAGAGACGCTCGTCATGCGTATTGCACAGAAGGCGAGAGCCGCAGGTATTTACCTGGTTATCGGTACTCAGCGTCCTTCGGTAAACGTAATTACCGGTGTTATCAAAGCAAATATTCCCTCTCGTATATCCTGCAAGGTTATGTCAAACGTTGACTCAAAAACCGTTCTCGACTCTGCGGGTGCGGAAAAGCTGCTTGACCGAGGCGATATGCTCTACGCCCCCAAGGGCTCGGCAAAGCCGCACAGAGTTCAAGGTGCTTTCGTTGCCGACGGTGAGGTTGAGGCTATTATGGCACATCTCAAGCAGTTTAGCGACGGCTCGAATTACGACTCCAAGGTTATGGAAGAAATCGAGCGCGCAACCCAGAAGTGCTCCAAGAAGGGCGGCGGATCTGATTACGATGACGGCGAGAGCGAGTCCGGCGGTGAAGGATATTACAACGACAGACAGTTCCTCGATGCAGTTGAAGTTGCTGTTAATACGAGAAAAATTTCCACCTCGCTTATCCAGCGTAAGCTCTCTATCGGCTACGGCAAGGCGGCAAAGTTCATTGATATCATGGAAGAAATAGGTATTGTGGGCGAGGCCAACGGTCAAAGACCGAGAGAAGTGCTTATTACTCCCGATGAATGGAGAGAGAAGCTCGCAAGAGTAACGCTCGACTAACAAAAAGAGATTCGTGCCGTAAAAATATGGCACGAATTTCAAAAAAGGATAGTTATATATGATTATTGTACTTTTAGCAGACGGCTTCGAGGAAATAGAAGCACTCACACCGGTTGATATGCTCAGGCGCGCAGGTCTTGAGGTCAAAACGGTTGGAATTACAAGCAAAATTGCGGTTGGCGCGCACGGTATACCCATCGTATGCGATGCGATACCCGCGGATATTAACCTTAGCGACGTTTCTATGGCAATCTTCCCCGGTGGAATGCCCGGCTCGCTTAATCTTGACGCTTCTGCATATACCGACGAGGTAATAGAGAGCGTGCTCGCAAGAGGCGGTCATCTCGCGGCAATTTGCGCAGCTCCCCTAGTGCTCGGCAGACGCGGTCTGCTGTCAGGTAAGAAAGCGACCTGCTACCCCGGATTTGAGAACGAGCTTATCGGTGCTAGTGTAACCGGCGAGGAATTTGTGACAGATGATAATATCACGACCGGCAAGGGAATGGAGTATTCTTTGCCCTTTGCGAAGGAGCTGGTCAGAATTGCCGAGAATGAGTGAGGATTACAAAATGGTGATTGAACCAAAGCAAAGAAACATAGCATACAGATGCCAAAAATGCGGTGTACCTACGGTTGGTCTGATAGGCAAATTCGCATTGCACGCAAATATGTTAAGACTCCGCTGCACCTGCGGTGAGGAGTTGTCGCTCGACATCAATATTACGGGCGACAAGAAGATACGCTTGTCCGTCCCCTGCCTGTTTTGCAGGCAGAATCACAACTATGTTGTGAGCGAGTCGATATTCTTCGACAAGGACAGCTTCCTGCTAAACTGCCCTTACACCGGTATGGACATTTCCTTTATCGGTGACGAGGACGGAATAAAGAAGGAACTCGAGCGAACCGAGGGCGAGCTTGCGCGCTTGCTTGCAAGCTTTGAAGCCGAAGAGCTATCCGATATTCAGCCCGAGGATATGAACGAGAGCGAGATTCTTCCCGACCCTGCGGTGTACGATACGCTGCGCTTCGTGGTCAAGGACCTCGAGGCAGAGGGCAAGGTGAATTGTCCCTGCGGTGACGGTCGGTACGACCTGCGCTTTGTCGACGGCGGAGTCGAGGTCTTTTGCGAGAGGTGCGGCGGATCCTATAAGTTCTCCGCCACCACCCCCTCTATTGCCGAGGAATATCTATCAATTGACGAAATAAGATTAAAGTAGGTCGTAATAGTCGAGTATTCCGCGATATATTCCGGTTGCAAAGAGCTGCGGTGAATATGCGAGCAGCTCGGCATCGTACGGATTACTTATGAAGCCCATTTCAACGAGAATTGCGGGCATCGTCGTTTCCTTGAGAACGTAAAGTCCGGGACGATAGACTATTCCCCTGTTGCGAAGTCCGGTGGTGAGCGTCAGATGCTCGAGGATATCCTCGGCAAGCTCGTTTGCAACGGTTGCACCCGGCCCGTAGACGAGCGCCTCGTTGCCCGATGCGTTACTGTTTGCGGCAGCGTTGTTGTGCAGCGAGATAAATATATCGGCAGGCCAGGAGTTAGCCTGGTTAACGCGCTCGACAAGGCTCGTTGAATTGCTTGTACCGAGAATCGTATCTGCCGTAGGGCGCGAGAGTCGCGGTGTGAATTCGGGGTTAGCGATCAGAAGATTATAAAGCCTTCTGCCGATTTCAAAGGTCAGGTCCTGCTCGTAGAATCCGTTCCCCTCGGCTCCAGTATTGAAGCCCGACGGATTATGACCCTGGTCTATATAAATTTTGATGGGCATTGTTATCCTCCGTGTATGTTGTTCCTATGTTAGTTTATGCAAAAGGATTTTATTTGTTATGAGTGAAATGAGAAGACTGCTCAGCTTCGTCAGGCGGGCAGTAGATGATTATAATATGATTGAGGACGGTGACAGAATTGCCGTTGGCATTTCGGGCGGCAAGGATTCCCTGACGTTGCTTGAGGTGCTGGCGGAGATGAGGCGCTTCTACCCAAAGAAATATGAGATAGTTGCGATAACCGTTGATATGGGCTTCGAGGGTGCCGATTACTCCGAGGTAGAGGAATTCTGCCGCAGAATAAACGTCAAATACGTCATAGAATACACCGATATAGCGAAAATCGTCTTTGACGTTCGCAAGGAACCCAACCCCTGCTCGCTGTGCGCGAAGCTGCGTCGCGGCTCGCTGCACTCGGCGGCGCAAAAGGAGAATTGCAACAAGGTTGCTCTCGGTCATCATTTCGACGACGCGGTGGAAACCTTTATGATGAACCTTTTCTTCGAGGGACGGCTTGGATGCTTCTCGCCGAGGTCGTATCTCTCTAATAGAAAGCTCGGGCTTATCCGCCCCCTGCTCTACGCGACCGAAAAGGACGTACAGTATTTCACGAACAAAAGAAATCTCCCGGTTGTCAAGAGCCTGTGTCCCGAGGACCACGCAACCGAGAGAGAAAATATGAAGAAGCTGCTCGCTTCACTCGAGCGAGGAAACAAGGGACTGCGCCATCGAATTTTCCACGCTATGTGCAAGGGCGAGATAGACGGATTTAAGATGAAGTCAAAGGGCGTAAATCATTAAAAAGGTAGAGGTTTTCAAACCTCTACCTTTTTAATTTAGATTTTTGTAAGAACTATCGTTGCAAGATAATCTTCAAAGTCGTAATATTTTTCCACGTCGTCAACGGTGTATCCCTCGGGAAGCTCGGTGAGCTGTGCGTGGAAATCTCCCTCCTCACCGGGATAGCTCGCGTAACCGTCCGCATCGGTAGTAACGGGCATCTTGCAGTAGTCGGAGCACATCTGAACTCTTACTCCCGCAATAGCATTGCCGTCCTGGTCTACAACGCGGATAACCCACTTGGGAAGTCTTTCAAGAGTCACGGTGAGTGTGCCGTCGGCAGCGAAACTCTGCTCTGCATTAAGCTTTGCGTAGGTGTAGCCTGTGGGAATCGAGGTAACCTTAACCTTAACCGTATCGGCAGACTTGTAAGAAGCCTTGCCGTCTGCATCGGTGGTCCAAGGCATATCCATACTAGAGGTAATAAAAGTAACCTTAGCACCCTTAACGGCTGCGCCGTCGAGGTCTACGACCGTAACGGTGTAGTTGATCTTACCGTCACCCTGGTCACCCGTGTTGCCGCCCTCGTTGCCGCCGTTATTATTGCCGCCCGAAAGAGTTACTACAAGGATAACGGGAATGATTACGACGAGCGCAATCGCTGCGATTATGCCTGCCTTTGCAGCGGTGGCAAGCTTTGCCCACCATGCACCAAAGGAAGCCTTCTCGACCGCCTGATTATTTTCTTCTTGAATATTCTTTTCTTCGTTATTCATTTTCTTCTCCTTTTCTACTAAATACATAGCGTATAAATAATAGCACAAATCTTGTATTTTGTCAATATATTTTTGTAAAACCCGAATTTGCGCAAGAAAATCGTAAAAGGACAATTATTTGGGCAATTTGCACAGTATTTCGGAATATTTTTTTATTTTCAATGTTCGAGGAAAAGAGAGAAAAACCGAGATAAAAGGAGCTTTTCGGAGTATCGCTAAAGACAAATCAATTTTTCGGAAAAATTTTGCAAAAATATGTTGACAAGCATGTTTTCTTGTGCTATAATATACGAGCTTGAATAAAAGGCTCGTACGCAAGGTACGAAATCAAAAAATTGGAGGAATACAAAATGTCCACATTTATGGCAAACGCTAACACCATCGAGCGCAGATGGTTCGTTATCGATGCAGCAGGCAAGCCCCTTGGTAAGACTGCTGTTAAGGCTGCCGACATTCTTCGCGGCAAGCACAGACCCGAATTCACCCCCCACGCTGATTGCGGCGAGTTCGTTATCATTGTGAACGCTGACAAGGCTGTTCTCACCGGTAAGAAGCTCGAGCAGAAGTACTACCGTCATCACTCCGGCTACATCGGCGGTCTTAAGGAGATCCAGTACAAGACCCTTATGGCTACCAAGCCCGAGAAGGCTATGGAGCTTGCAGTTAAGGGAATGCTTCCCCACAACTCTATCGGCGCTAAGTCCTTCACCCGTCTTCACGTATACGCAGGACCCGAGCACAAGCAGATTGCTCAGAAGCCCATCGCGATTGACTAATAGGGAGGTAGAATAGAATGTATACAAGTGCAAAGCCTTATTTCTACGGCACAGGTAGAAGAAAGAAGTCCGTTGCAAGAGTTCGCCTTTACCCCGGCACCGGCGCTATCACCATCAACGGCAGAGATATCAGTGATTACTTCGGTCTTGAGACCATGAAGCTTATCGTTAACCAGCCCTTCGGCGTTACCGAGACTGTTGGTAAGTTTGACATCGTTGCAAACGTTACCGGCGGCGGCTTCTCCGGCCAGGCAGGTGCTATCCGTCACGGCGTAGCTCGTGCGCTCCTTTCCGCAGACGAGACCTACAAGCCCGCTCTCAAGAAGGCTGGCTTCCTTACTCGTGATCCTCGTATGAAGGAGAGAAAGAAGTACGGACTCAAGGGCGCAAGACGTGCACCTCAGTTCTCGAAGAGAT
>CAYXAC010000087.1:0-5922 GCA_964463025.1 uncultured Ruminococcus sp. | reverse complement strand
GCTGAGCAGTACAGACTCTGCGAAATATGGACCTCCGTGTACGACTCTGTGACCTATTGCCTCAATCTCGTCAACCGAGTTGATGCATCCTGCAGTTTCGTCGAGCAAAGTTGCCACCACAAGCTGCATTGCTGCTGCATGATCGGGCAAATCATGTTCCTTTACGTACTCGTTCTTACCCGACGTTTTATGTATTATACGCGAACCGTCAATTCCGATTCTTTCACAATTTCCCTTTGCAAGCACCGATTCTGTCGAGGTATCGAAGAGCTGATATTTCATTGAACTCGATCCTGCATTTACAACTAATACTTTCACGATAATTCTCCTAACTTTTAATTTACAAGGATATTATACACCAATCAAACGAAATTAGCAACAGAATTTTTAAGATTTTTATCGAAAGGAGCGGACTATGAAAATTGCCGCTATAATAGCCGAATATAATCCGTTCCACTCCGGACATCAGTACCAAATAGATACTATCCGTGACCGTCTTGGCAAGGATGTCGCCATTGTTGCTATAATGAGCGGCAACTTTACCCAACGCGGTGAACCCGCTATTGCCGATAAAACCGTGCGCGCAAAGGCAGCGGTCGAATGCGGAGTTAATCTCGTGCTTGAGCTTCCCTTTCCATTCTCTATGTCCTGTGCCGAGCTTTTTGCTAAAAGCGGCGTTCGTATTGCGAACGCTCTTGGAGTCGTGGATTACCTTGTTTTTGGAAGCGAATCGGGCGATATAAGCGAGCTTTCCAACCTTGCAGGCATTATGATGTCCGAGGAATATTCGCTGACACTTGATGCAATATCAAGCTCTGCGGATTATAAAGAATGCGGTTATCCCGAGCTGTGCGAGATAGCTCTAAGCAAGCTCTATGGCAAGAACATTCCACGCGATTTCTATTCGCCTAACAATATTCTGGCGATTGAATATATAAAGGCTCTTAAAAGTGAAAACAGCAGTATAATTCCTTATACCATAAAGCGCGAGGGCGCAGGATATCTCGACTCTCACGATGATAAAAAGAAATTCCAAAGCGCTACGTCTATCAGAGGAAAAATACTTGATAAATCTCATTCTGCCTTTGATTTTGTGCCGAATAGTGCAAAAAACGTTTTTGCAGAAGCAATACTTGAGGGCAAAATGCCCTCGGATTCCGCAAGGCTAGACCTTGCAGTAATCTCATCTCTAAGATTAAATTCGCCCTCGGACTCGGTCAATATACACGATGCCGGTGGCGGTTTATATAACCGTCTTTGCGACATGAGCGCAGAGGCCACAAGCATATCGTCTTTAGTATCGCTTTCCGAGACGAAAAAGTATACTAAGGCAAGGATAAAACGTGCTATATGGAACATCTACTTCGGCGTTACCTCCTCCGAAGTTAAAGCGCTTCCACACTACACGCAGGTTCTTGCTATGGATGCAATCGGACAGTCAATACTAAAGAGCATCAAGAAAGTGAGCGACTTCCCTGTTATCACAAAGCCGTCGTCATACCGTGATTACGACTTCGATGTGATTCTGGAAAAGGAGTTATCAAACAAGGCTGACTCAGTCTATGGACTTACGTTTGACGTGCCGAACAGCGGCCGTTTTGCGCTAAAGTTCACGCCTTATGTAAAAAAATAACTCTTTATGCGATATGTCCACATCGCTTATTTTGTCGAAGGTATTTACTTATACTCTTTCCTTTGATATCATAGGCTTGAGGGTGGACAAGCAAGCCGTCATTTTCAAATAAAATGAAAGGAGCAAATTATGCTTAATACTGAAGGCGTAGGAATGGACGAATTTGTCGAATACAAGGGCAGACCGATCGTTCGTCAGGGTGATGATATTTTCTACGGTGACTTGTCGGAAAAATATTACGTCTATATGATGATTATGTCGGACAAGAAGTCCCCGAAGAACGATGAAAACGTTCCCGGAACCATTATGGTACAGCTGCTTGACAGCCAGACCAAAAAACCCGAAAAACAGAAGATCACTAACGGACTTGCCGAGGCATTTGAATTCGCCGAGGCTTGGCTCCGTTATAATGACAAAGACTAATTTACATATGGCGAGCTACAAACGCTCGCCTGCCGTAAGGCAATCGTACGCGCCGCGCGCGTAAGGAGGTACAAAAATGAATATTTCCAGGTCAAACAGCACAGTTAGGCTGATTGCCTTTTTTCTCGTCGCAGTAATACTTATATGCACCTTTGGCTTTACAGTTGACGGCTGGAGTTTTAAGAAAAAAGGTGACAATATTTCTACAGGTAGCGAGAACAACAATATAACTGATGATAAAACAGCAGAAACACCAAACACAGATATACCTACTAACACCGAGCCCGAGATCTACATACCAGAGTACGTTAATTCGCTGACCGGACTTGAAACTACAGAGGAACTTTCGAAAAAGCGTCCTATTGCGGTGGTAATGAATACGGACAATGCGTCGTACGCGACTTCACGCGCTGATATCCTGACAGAATTGCCAATCGAGGATGGAACGACAAGACTTGTTGCATTTATCACCGATACAAATAATGTCGGTAAAATCGGCTCGATCGCGCCAAGCAGAAACTATATTTCTAACCTGGCGTACTATTACGGCGCTATACCAATTTGCTACGGAAATGACGATAGCATATCGTATGGTGGCTGTGACGTTAGCGAAAGCACCTTTGATTTAACAAAAAACAGCGGCTACCATTATAGCGAATATACACACTACCAATACACAAACGCAGACCTACTAAACGCAGGAATCAAAAATGTTGGCATCAGCACAGTAAAAAGTGAAATTTCCCTGCCTTACTCCTTTAATGATTTCGGTAACGATAATGTCGAAGGTACTATAAAGGCGGGAAATGTACAAATTGCTTTTTCCAATTCCTCGATTACCGAGCTTGTCTTCTCGCAGGAAACGGGATGCTACGCATTCTCTAAAGATGGAGTGGCAAAAAAAGACCATCTTAATGATATGCCCTTGTCATTTAAAAACTGCCTTGTTTTATTTGCAGATTCCGTAACATACGAAGGCGCTAGCGGATCGCAGATGGTTATGAACACTATTGGAAGCGGCGCGGGATTTTACTTTACTGCAGGCACGGTGATTAGCATTTCCTGGAGTGCTGACTCAGATAACGGCTTGCGAGTTATCGGTGAATCGGGCGAAGCCTTAACGGTAAATCGCGGAAGCACCTATCTAGGCTTTGTTAAATCCTCGAGATTACAAAGCGTTACATTTAAATAACAAAACCCCCTCTGCACGAGGGGATTTTGTTATTATTCCGTTTGCAATAGATTGTATTAAGAAATTTATGAAGGGATTCCCCCCCTGGAAAGTATCAGGATCGAATGAAGGAATCTGCGTTGCATTTGCATTACGGCGGTTTTCCTCATACCATGCCGACGTAGCATATCCGGATAGGGTTTCTACAGCGACCCATTTACCGTCGGTTTTTACAATTCGCGTTCTATATATGGGATGAATGCTTTCGCCTATCGGAACTGTAGGATTTCCGGGTTTGCTATTATTTCCCCAGAAATTGATTTCGCCTCGCTGACCTAAAACCTCACCAGTGGTAAAAATGTAGTATTCTGTATCGCTCTTAAATTGAATCAAGAACTCCAGATTGGGAATCCCAGCCGAATATTTCTGTTAGTTCTGCACTCTGCGCAACTGCCATACTTCCAAGAGTATCACGACCGCCACTCCAACCTATTCCGCCATCTTGTCTGTCCGCTATTTGATCATTCAAGTACGAGCCTGATGTGTTCAGTCCGTGCTCCGGATGGTTTATGATCTGCTGTATCAATGCCAGATGGTCTTCGTCGATTTCGTTATCGATAGGCAAATCTCCCGAACCAGCCCGGTTGAATTCGCCCAGTTTAACGGAGAACTCGAATTTTGAGGGATTGGGCCCCATAGAAGAATATTGCCAAGTAGCATAAACGCCGCTGATAGTAAGGCAGAGTATAAACGCGACGAAAATGCTCAATTTATTCATAGCGAAGCGAGTCTCCTTGTTTTATTATTAACATTTCTATTATAAACGGATTATGTGAATAAGTCAATAGTTTTAGTCCGTTTGATATGAAGGTAACTGGAATTGTTCAAGGAGACTAGTAAAGCAAAGGCGGAGTAAAAACTCCGCTTGAATAAATTTATTGTTCTTCGTTGTACATGATACAATGTCTACTGTTTGGATATGTGTTAATGTAAGCAGATTCATGTGTAAACGCAATAAACCATTTCATAGACTCATCAAAAACATATAAATCTAACGGAAGAACATCGTTTGGTTCAGATTCCATTCTTTTTCTATTAAACTTGCCAATTCATTTGCATTAACACGAGCTACAAAATTAATATATTTTTTATTATTATAAAACAATTTTCCGTGGTGTACATTATTCTCGGACATAATTAAAACGCTCTCGGTATGCTCTCTAAGAGCAGACAAGGCTGAAGAGAATGAAACGATAGAAACTCCAAGATAAAATCTATCCCACAAGTATGATTTCTCAAGCCAATCTATGTCAAGATGATAAGCGTCAGCATTGTGCTTTATTTGAAATTCATCCCAAGACATAACAAACTTATTCACGAAGCTTGTTCTTATTTCATCATTATTTTCGAGAAGTAAAATTTCCATAGAATAACACCTCCGTGAATTTATTATAAATTATGATAATTGAAAAGTCAAGTAGCAAGTATAAATCCCCTTTGTTTACAAATACTAACAACGTACCTTAAAACTAAAGGAGATTTTTGTATATATATGAAAGCAACTGGAATTGTTCGTCGTATTGACGATCTTGGACGCGTGGTTATTCCTAAAGAAATTCGTCGCACTATGCGTATAAAAGAGGGAGATCCGCTTGAAATTTATACCGATCGCGAGGGTGAGGTAATATTCAAAAAGTACTCACCTATCGGAGAGATGCAGACCTTCGCAACCGAATATGCGGAAACTCTGCAGAAAACGTCAGCCTCCCCAATATTTATATGTGACAGAGATGCAATTATTGCGGTATCGGGCGCATCGAAGCGTGACTATCTTGAGAGAAAGATTTCGCGCGGACTTGAGGAAATCGTGGAATCGCGCTCGCTCTACGTAAGAGGAAATGGTAAGGAGCCGGTGTCTGTCATCAACGACGGAGCGCATTACGTAAACTGTGCAATGCCTATACTAAGCGAGGGCGATATAGTTGGCTGTGTCGTTTCGGCCTGGCAATACGATATGTCAACCTCGGGAAAGATTTCCGATGAAATCGAATCAAAGCTTGTGCAAACCGCGGGTATGTTTTTGGGTAGACAAATGGAGAGCTAAAGTAAAAGGGGGTGTCACATTTGGTAAAACCGAAAAAGTCTAGAAATAAACAAAAAAACATCTTCAAAAAGCAAAAAATGCAAATGAGAGAGTTGAAGGTTGAAATCCTATGGATTTCTTCAAATTTTAACAGACTTTTTCTACCGCCGTTTGCTAAACTCTCGTCGTACCTTTGTACGCCTTCGGTCGCAAACATTGCTTTTTCCTCAAATCTGCCTATCCACTTTCAAAATTTAAGAGGCTGTCTCAAATGCAAAATTTGGGACAACCTCTTTTTATATTAGTTAGAAAGGTAATCTTTCAAAGTCTTTGAGCGCGAGGGATGTCTGAGCTTACGAAGCGCCTTTGCCTCTATCTGTCTGATACGCTCTCTGGTAATCTCAAACTTCTTACCAACCTCTTCAAGAGTTCTGGGTCTGCCATCTTCAAGACCGAAGCGAAGCTTGATTACCTGCTCCTCTCTGGGAGTAAGAGTGTGAAGAATATTGCAGAGCTGCTCACGAAGCAAGGAATAGGACGCGCTGTCGGAAGGGGCAGGAGAATCGTTATCCTCAACGAAGTCGCCAAGGTGGCTGTCCTCCTCCTCGCCGA
>CAYXAC010000086.1:0-5968 GCA_964463025.1 uncultured Ruminococcus sp. | reverse complement strand
GTACTGTCTGCAATGATAGCGAGCGGTGAGTATACCATCGCGGCCGCTTTGACCTACTATCAGGATACAATGACCCTTATGCGTGAGGATTTCGTCGCTTATGTTAATGCTGTAATTGCAGAGGTATCGGCTACTGCGGGAAATTCTACCATTGATGCTAAGCAAATTATAGCTTTTTACGATTATCAAATGAGTATGGTGATCTCATACGTTATAATTTCGGCATTTGCGTTGGTTGGATTTAGCTTCAAGTGCTTTGGCGTGATAGTTAAAAGATGCTCGGAGAATAGAGAGTATATTCAAAAGTGGCGATTTGGTACGGACAATGTGTTTGCTTATTTCTACTTTGTTTTAGCGATCGTATCGCTTTTTATCAGAACTCCAAATACCTTATTCGCAGTAACTGTCTTGAATCTTTACAACGTGTTTATGTTTATATATTCCTACGTAGGATTCAAGGTTGCTCGCGAATATTTCGCTCGAGGAAGAAGATCTGCTTTTTCGACGGCCTTGCTAATAATTTGTATATTGATGTTCTCTACCTATGCGATTGAATTGTTGGCGCTTATCGGAGCATTCTTTACCGTCAGAAGCAATAACGAAAGACCGTTAGCAGAGGAATAACCTATAGATGACTTTTAAGAAAGGAATATAGTATGAAAAAAGATAATGCGAATGAGAATATCCACGTACCGTATGCTTCAAGATACGATATGGTGCTTTACGCTTCTCTTGGCGTTTTGAATATAGCAATCGCTTCAATAGCCGCAAAATTCCTTACATTCCTGGATCCTATTTTTGCAGCTGTTATCGTAGGAATGATTTACCTTTGCGAGATCGCTTTTATCGCTTACAAGCGCGCTAAAAAATCATTTGCAGCCCCCGAAAGAAATATTCACGGACTTCTTGCCGAGGACGGTAGCATTGTATTTAAGAATTCTAAATCGCCTATAATTGCGTTCGATTTGCACGGCACGGTGCTTTGGTATAACGATGCGATGCGCGATGCGCTTGATTCTTATAACAATTTTATCGGCGAAAACGTTTCGAACGTATTGAATATCGATTTGTCCTGTGTAGAGGACGGTGGATGCAAAACTACGATAGGTAACCGCAATTATACGCTTGAGGGATTTGTGGTTTCCAAGAAGAACAACGGACTTTATCTCGCTGTTCTTTCTGACGTGACCGAGCTTTCCATAATTGAAAAGAAGTATTTTGATGAGCGTGTGGCTGTTGCATATATTGCTATTGACAATATTGAGGATGCGCTCCAGTATGTTCATGAGAAGTTAGCCTACTCGGTAACCAAAATCGAGGCAAAACTTAATGAATGGGCAGACTCAATGAACGGCGTTATCAAGTCATACGATAACGACAAGTACATTATGTTCTTCGATTCGGTTTATCTTGAAGATTGTGTCAACAATAGATTTGATATACTTGATAAAATCAGAGATACAAGAGTCGGCGACGGTGTCTCTATAACCGTTTCTATCGGTATATCACACAGAAGCGGAACATTGCACGAGCGTGAGACCGATGCAAGAGATGCCATTGACATGGCACTTCAGCGTGGTGGTGACCAGGTGGTTTACAAGTCTGAAAATGAGACCATATACTTTGGCGGACGTACAAAAACGATATACAAGCGTTCCAATGTGCGCTCGCGCGCATTTGCTAATCAGCTTAACGCTCTTATTGCCCGTTCGGATAATGTTATTATCATGGGGCACAGATACGGTGACTTCGACTCCTTTGGTGCATGCATAGGTGTTGCAAGACTCGCATCTCTTTGCGGTGTCAAGGCAAACATTGCCGTTGATTTGCGTGACAAGAATCTGCGCCCTTGTATAGAAATGATGCAGAAAACCGATATGTATCAGCAGATGTTTGTCGATAATGCCGACGGTCTTGATCTTATTGGTCCGGATACTCTTGTAATACTTGTTGACCATAGCTCGCCTCAGAGAGCGCAGTTCTCGGATATTGCAGATAAAGCGGCTACTATCGCGGTTATTGACCATCACCGCAAGAATGATAATCCCGCGGATACGGTTAAGCTTACTTATATTGAGCCCTCGGCTTCATCGGCATGCGAGCTTGTTTCTGAAATGCTTGAGAGCGCGGTTAGCTCACAGAATCTGCTCAAAGAAGAGGCCGACATGCTTCTTGCGGGTATTCTTCTTGATACCAAGCAGTTCACGAGAAATACGGGTACTCGTACCTTCGGTGCAGCGCAGTACTTACGCGGAGCAGGAGCTAATCCCACCGACGTTTACGATCTCTTTAAGGCTGCTCCCAGCGATCTCTCTAAGGAAGCGAGATTCCATACGTCTATCGTTATGTACAGAGATTCTATCGCTCTTGCAAGTTGCGACGGTGAGACCGATGAGAGCTACCGTGTGGTTGCTTCCAAGGCGGCTGATAAAATGCTGACTCTCAAAGGTGTATATGCAGCATTTACGCTTGTTCGTATCGGTGAGCAGGTGCATATTTCGGGCAGATCCACCGGCAAGATCAACGTTCAGCTTATACTTGAAAAGCTTAACGGCGGCGGTCACTTTGATGTGGCGGGTGCGCAGGTGTCATCGAGTTCGGTAATTGAGGTTATAGAAAAACTCAAGGGCGCTATTGATAGTTATCTTGAGGAGAATCCAATATAATAAAATAGCAAATTACGTTTTAACGGAAGAATGGAGACAGAAAATGAAGGTTATATTACTTTGTGACGTAAAAGGACAGGGCAAAAAGGATCAGATAGTAGATGTATCCGACGGATACGCCCGCAATTTCCTGTTCCCTCAGAAGAAGGCTGTGCCCGCTGATGCAAAGGCTACTAACGAGCTCAAAAACAAAGAAGAAGCTCGTCAGTTCAAGATCAGCGAGGATAGAAAGGCGGCAAGTGCTCTTGCCGAAAAAATCAACAACGTTGAAATTGAGATAGTTATGGGGCACGGTGCAGACGGCAGACTCTATGGTTCTGTGACATCCAAGGATATTGCCGAGCAGCTCGGAAAGCGTATCGGTACTGATATTGATAAGCGTAAAATTCAGATTAAGGAAACTATCAAGGCTTACGGAAAATATGACGTAGAGCTCAAGATTCTTGGTGACATAAGCGCGAAATTTGTAGTTTACGTGCACGATTGATTTTGACCGCGAGGGCGGTATGAAAGGAAGAACCTTTAATGGACAACAATAACAGTTTGATAAGACAGATGCCTGTTTCGATTGAAGCAGAGCAGGCACTGCTCGGTTCCATAATTGTAAATCCTGAGGCGTTTGATAAAATTGGCGCTATGATAAGCACCGAGGACTTTTATCTAGATGAGCATAAGCATATTTACGCGGCGCTGCTTAATATGTATGCAAAAAGTAAGACTATCGACGTGGTTACGCTGGTAAATGCACTCGTTGAGAATGGCGATCGCGATGAGGCTGGCGGAATACAGTATATTACGCTTATTGCTGAATCTGTGCCTTCCGCGGCTAACGTGAAAGATTATGCAAGAATCGTCAAGGATAAGTCTACTCTGCGCCGTCTTATCAACGTATGTGACGAAATTAATAACGATGCGTACAGTGAGAACGATGTTCGTACCGTTATTGATAACGCAGAGCAGAAAATTTTTGATATTTCACATAATAACGAAACCAAGGAATTCAGACACATTCGTGACGTGCTTCGCAACGTTTATACCGATTTGGAAACGCTTTCCGAAAACAAGGGAGAAGTCAGCGGTGCGAAAACAGGATTCTCTGGTCTTGACCGTGTGCTTGTTCAGATGGGTAAGGGAGACCTTATTATTCTTGGTGCGCGTCCCGGCATGGGTAAAACTTCATTTGCTCTTAATATTGCTACGAACGTGGCAAAGCAGGCAAAAAAGTCTGTTGCAATTTTCTCACTTGAGATGTCAGGCGAGCAGCTTGTTACCCGTATACTTTCAAGCGAGGCGATGATTGATTCGCATAAGCTTCGTACGGGTAATTTAATGCCTGAGGATTGGGACAACATTGCAGACGTTATTTCATCTCTTTCGGGATGTGATATATATATTGACGACACCTCAGCTCTCACCACGACCGAGATGAAGTCAAAGCTCAGGAGAATCTCAAATCTCGGTCTCGTTGTTATCGACTATATCGGTCTTATGCAGACTACCTCAAATAGCGACAACCGCGCACAGCAGGTGGGTGAGATTTCACGAAACCTTAAGATTATGGCTAAGGATCTTGGAGTCCCCTTCATTTGTTGCGCGCAGCTTAACAGAGGTACTGAAACAAGACAAGGCGGAGGCAAGCGTCCGACACTCGCTGACCTTCGTGATTCGGGAAGCATTGAGCAGGATGCAGACATCGTTCTGTTCCTTTACAGAGATGAGTACTACAAGGATATTGCAGGTAATGACGGCGATGCCGAAGGCTCTGACAGCGCTAATACTGCCGAGGTTATAGTTGCCAAAAACCGACATGGCTCTGTTGACAATATCAAGATGGGCTGGATCGGCCAGTTCACTAAATTTAGAACTCTTGAGGATACTCACACTAATGGTTGATAAAATCCGAGCTCTCTTTCAATCCGATGGGGGCAAGAATATATATGAATCCATTCGCTCGACCATAGGCGAGAACAATATGCTTCCTATGCTTGAAAAGGGGGTTCTCGTTGGTCTTTCGGGCGGTGCGGATTCTGTGATGCTGCTCTCATTTCTTATCGAATACAGAGAGCGTGAGCAGCTTGATTTTCATATTGTTGCTGTGCATATTAATCACGGCATAAGGGGCGAGGAAGCCGATCGTGACGAGAGTTTTTGCAAGGAGTTTTGCAATGTGCTTGACATTGAGTTTCTAGCGCGAGGATATGATGTACCCGCTATGGCGAAGAGCTCGAGAGCAGGAATCGAGGAAACAGCTCGACAGGTGAGATATCTCGCTTTTGATATGATAATTTCGGGCAGAAACGATATTTCGACTATTGCGCTTGCTCACAACAGAAGTGATAATGCCGAAACGGTGATTTTTAATATTCTGCGTGGTAGCGGTGCAAGAGGTGCATCGGGAATAAAGCCTGTCCGCGATAATATCGTAAGACCGCTTATCAAAGTGAGCAAGGAAAGCATTCTTTTGTCACTTGATTCTATCGGTATTCCTTACGTGACTGATAGCACTAATCTTTCGAGCGATTATAATCGAAACTATCTCCGTCACGAGATAATTCCAAGACTTAATAAAATTACGCCCAACCCAGAAAGAATGCTTGCGCGATTTGCTGATAATATCAGGTCTGACGACAATTTTATCAGCTCTATGGCAGAAAAGTTTCTTGCCGAACGAAAAGCGGTTACAAATAAGGAGCTTAAATCGCTTCATTACTCGCTTTTTATAAGGGTGCTTTCATCTATGGCATCTGCGACTAGGTCAAGTATTTCGGCTCGTATTGCTTCCGATATTTATAATTTGCTTGATAAGGATAATTTTTCTTATTCCTTGATTGGTCGCGGTACGTTTATATGCGAGAGAGGGCTATGCTTTATTTCGGGCAACTCAGGTGAGCTCGCGGACTATTGCTATTCGGCGGAGAAGGGGATAACCCACCTTGATCGATTTAACGCTGATTTTATATTGTCTGACAAAAATCTCGAAAAAACTTATTCAAATGTTTACAAAATTTCAATACAAGCTAATTTATCTTCTGCTATAATTAGTGGTAGCTTGTATTTGCGTTCGAAAAAGGATGGAGATACCATATTTTACGGTGGTATGACACATAAGCTTAAAAAGCTTTTTTCCGATAGGAAAATTCCTGCAAGCAAGAGAAAGCTGGTTCCTATACTTTGTGACGATAAGGGCGTAGTTTGGGTGCCTGGCTGCGGCGTACGTGATGACGGCGTGCCAAAGGAGACAAGGCGTGATCTTTACGCCTTTATAGGTCTAAAATCACTTGATGGTGATGAGCGGCTTTTAC
>CAYXAC010000085.1:0-5997 GCA_964463025.1 uncultured Ruminococcus sp. | reverse complement strand
CAACGGGACTTCACACCGAGGACGTATCAAAGCTTATTGGAATTTTACAGCGCCTTGCCGACGGTGGCAATACGCTTGTGGTTATAGAGCACAACCTCGACCTTATCAAGACTGCCGATTATATAATCGACCTCGGTCCCGAGGGCGGCGACGGCGGCGGTACGCTCGTTGCGGCAGGTACACCCGAAGAGGTTGCAAAGTGCGAGGAGTCCTATACCGGAAGATTTTTAATAGAAAAATTAAAGTGAATTTTTGATTAGCTATTCTTTCAAAAAGGCTCGCCCTATGGGAGAGCTGACACCGAAGGTGGCTGAGAGGGCATTTCGAATTTCGAATTCTGAATTTCGAATTTAAAAAATGAGATATGTATTACGGAACAATAAAAAAATGCGACATCGCCAACGGAGAGGGCATCAGAACGACCCTCTTCGTCAGCGGCTGCCGCAATAGATGCAAGGGCTGCTTTCAGCCCGAAACCTGGGCTTTTGATTACGGAAAGCCGTTCACCGACGAGGTAGCGGAGGAAATCTTCGCAACACTTGCTAACCCCGTAGTCCGAGGAATCACCATCCTCGGCGGCGAGCCTATGGAGCCTGAAAATCAGGAAGCGCTACTCCCCTTTTTGCGTGAGTTCAAGAGCCGTTTTCCCGACCGCACGGTGTGGCTGTATACAGGCAATCTCTACGAGGAATTGACAGGCAATATGGGCGCACACCCGAAATATCTGCCAATGACAGCAGAGCTTCTCTCACTCGTGGATATCCTCGTTGACGGAAGATTTGTAGAGGAAGAAAAAAACCTCGGACTTCGCTTTCGCGGCTCGAAAAATCAGCGTATAATTGATATGAATGAAACGAGAAAATCGGGTAAAATCACGATTTGGTCAGGCTGCGCGCTTGACAAAAATTATTGAATTCGAAATTTGTGAGCAGGCAAAAAGCGTTGATAACGGTTTTTGCCGTAGCGAATGCGCAGAAACAAGGAGCAGTACAAGCCGAGTGTATTGAGGCGAGTAATGCGACTATGTTTCAAGAGTTAATTCGAAATTAAATGTACTAACATATATGGCGTAGGGCGGGGGCTTGCTCCCGCCGAATACAAAGAAATTCGGAATTGATTTTACATTGGAGATAATATGAAAATTAAGGTTAAAAAATTAAATGAAAAGGCAATTCTGCCGACCTACGGCACAGAGTATTCGGCAGGCGCAGACCTCTATAATCTCCCCGAGAGCGTAAGAGTTGCCCCCCACTCAACCGTGCTTATACATACGGGTATTGCTACCGAGATTCCCGAGGGCTACTGCGGACTGATTTTCGCTCGCTCAGGACTTGCAACCAAGTGCGGACTTGCGCCTGCAAACAAGGTTGGCGTAATTGATGCCGACTACCGAGGCGAGATTATGGTCGCGCTCCACAACCATTCGGACAAGGCGGCAACAGTCGACCCCGGCGAGCGTGTCGCACAGCTTGCGATAGTGCCTTTCCTCAAGGCAGAGTATGAGGAAGCAGACGAACTCTCCGACACGGTGAGGGGGGCAGGCGGCTTCGGTTCTACCGGCAGGTGATTTTGGTATATTTTGCGCCTAACGCGCCTTTTCGCGCTAGCTCGACGTAGGCAACTACGCCTTCGGCGCACAAAGCCGCGTTATGCATCAAAATCTCCTCAAAATTGGTTTAATAAAGCAAAAACGCAGAATTTGCAAACAATGATTTGCATTTTCTGCGTTTTTTGTTTATTTTGTAAGGTTGTTGATTAAATCTTTAATAACGTAGCTTTCCGCAAACACATTTTGGTGGGAGGTTAAAGATGCGTCTAAAGAAGTTGAATATAGACATCCAAAATCTTACCCACCCACTTGCCGTACAATCAGAGTGGTCATTTGACTCGGTATCCAATGTGAAATCGGATTCTTTCGGTATTTCTTCGGTTACAGAATGACCGCAAACACAGCTTTTCTCCTTAATACCGGTTTCGGCTTCCGTTGCTTCTTTTATTACGCTCCAATCTGTGTAAGTATGAACGTCAGGCTCCGATCTTTGCTCGTCACAGTCGAGGCATTCATACCAATGCATTTCGTTATCATATCTAAAAACGAACGTATGCTGCTGCACGTTACTTGAATCAATGTTTTCGCATTCACATTCAACTGTTGTTCCCGGAGAAGACACAACAACGCTCTGACCGTCCGATAATTGAAGTGAAACGAAAGAATCCGCAACGCTATTTGCATTTATTAATAGAGCCTGGTTAGAATTGAGGTCCTGTACTCCTATAACGTTTTCTGTGCCTTGGTCTAAGCTTGCAGACGTAATGATTCCCGATTCGAAATCAATTTTCGTTTCGTATAAATCATTACTTGTCGATACGAATGCATAGTCGTCGTTGATAGCTAAAATTTCAAAGTCATCTGACGTTATATTCAAAACGCTTCCACCGTTTGAAAACAAAGTGTAGACATCATCGGTATTATCGGCTGTATCATTAAGTTCAACCTTGCAGTAATAATTTTCCGCTATTTGTTGCACCTCGCCGTTTGCCATCTTGAATACGACGTTTTCTTCATCCTTTATCTCAATGCTTTGACCTGAAAACTTTAGCTGTATTCTGTAATGCCATAAATTAAGCGATTCGGTAAAGTATGTAGAATCCAGCTTGGATACATCGTGATAAAAAATCGTTTGCCCCGTAAGATTTCCGAGTATCGAAAAATGCTCGAAGGAATTGTAAGTATTGGACGCTTGGAACTTTCCGTTTGCATAATAAGCCCATTGAGAGGTTGTGGGATTTACAAGCAAGTAAGAATTTTCGCGCAAATAATGCTTCGTCGGATTTTCCAGTAAATCGCTACCCACCGGAGCATTTGAGTCGTATGCAGGGATATAATACCAATTTGTGTCAACCGGCCAGGGTGTAGGCGGCATATCGGTGGTTAAAACCATAGAATGCCCCGACGGTAATACTCCTCCGTTGTTATACCAAAAAGTAACCATAATCGGCTTCGCATCTTCAGAGGATAAGAAGGATATCAGCTTTAAAAAATCCGAATCGTTTTGCAGTATTTCACACTCGGCAAATTCTGCTGAATCTTGAGATAAATGCGCCTTTTCTATAATGTCAATAACAGCATCGTTGCCTTTGACGGTAAAGCACTGCTCTCCGGTTTCCTCGTCTACGTATATGCTTTCGTAGCCGTACTGATACAATGTATCGCCGCTTTGAGAGAAGAACGGAGATAATTCAATAATGTTATAATACTCCGCTAAGGATAATAAAGATAATCCAAAGCAACTGCCACTCCACTTGGGTAACTGGGATAAGCTTGATTCAAGTAAAGTTCCCAATGAAATGCCGTATAATTCATAATAGGTTTTGAGGGAAATTCGGTATTTCTCCGAGTATCCAAATGAATCTCTCGTGTTTGCCAAACACCAGCCGTGCGTTTCCGAATAGGATTTAGTGTCAGGTGCTTCGGCTTTATCAAATACTGTTAAGGTGGGATATCCATTATTTTCATCCGCGGAAATGCTCCATATGCTATCAAAATCGAAGTTCTGATAGGTGTCCCGCTTTTTCATATCCTCTTTTGATACGAGGGTTACGGTGTTCGATACCGTATAGGTCTGCTCGTTATGAGAGTAGCATTCGCTCATACTGTATCGAAGTCCTGTGATAGCGCCGTAGCGTTGAGTATCCGCGACAGTCGAGCTTACCGTACCGATGTTATAGCAATTTTTAATGATGCCCTTTGTGCCTGCTATACCTCCGGCATAACCTTTATAGCTTTTTGTACACGTTACATTGCCGGTATTATAGCAGTTAGTTATCTTTGATATTTCATAAGAGTCGCTGGGCCTTCCGTTATCTCCTATTATGCCTCCGGAGGTACCGCTTATGATATTTCCGTTGTTATAGCAACAGCTTACAGTACCGCCCATTATAACTCCGGCGATACCGCCGCTTCTATTGGTAGTAGAACTTCCTACGTCCGCTTCGTTGGCACAGTTTGTTATCGTGGTGAGCGTTGAGTAGCTCGAACCTATAATTCCACCGCAAGAAAGTCCGCCCTCACTGCCGCCGTGCACCTTGCCGTAGTTTGCGCAGTCGGTGATTGTGATTGACAGAGTGTTGTCCTCGGGTGAGCGTGCAACAAGACCGCCAAAACTAACATCATAGTCGCCTTCGATAGCGGCAATCTCACCTCGGTTGGTGCATCCGGTCATACTGCCGCTTACGAATTCACCTACTATGCCACTGGCATTACAGCAATATACGTCATTATAATTATGACAGTTAATGAAGGTCGTGTCACGCGCCAGAGCTACGATCGTTCCTGCGTAAGACATTCTGAAATTATTTTTATAAACCTTAATAAGTCCGTCTTTGAAGGTGACGTTCTTAATGGTTGCACCGTCGGTAATGGAAAAGAATCCGCCGTAGTGCGTTGTATACGAGCCGGATTCGGTCATATTGATCTGTAGGCCGTAAATCGTGTGGCCGTTGCCATCAAAAATACCACTAAAGCTTGGTATGGGCTCCCAGCCTTTTCCGTTATTGTAGTAATCTCCTGTAGTTGAAAAATCTTCGCTTGTGAAGATTATATCGTTGGCAAGATAAAAATTGCCAGAGGAGTATCGCATAGCGGTAAGATCGCTCTTTGTGTAAATCGGCGTATATCCCTCAAAATTGTTGGAGCTCTCTGCGTTTGCGTCAAACGAGAGAGTAAGCAGGAGTATGGGGATTATAATCACGATAGTTAATATTAGCGAAAGCGTTCTATGGCGTTTGTTCATTTCTGTTCTCCTGAAGGTAGATTAAACTCATGCGCTGTCAATGAGGAAAATATTCGCTTGCAAAGTAGATATCCTTCTTTGGAATTTTGAATTCCTTGCCCGAGAGATAGTCGAGTGCGGTTTCCTGCGATTCGTTAAACGAGAAGCGGAGTCGGTAGGAATAAAGTGCTTGATATTTGTAGCCTTTCGCTCTGTCCGATTTGTTGATTCCGTACTTGCCGTCACCGATAAGGGGGTGACCGATATGCGCCATATGCGCGCGTATCTGGTGCGTTCTGCCTGTGAGCAGTTCGACCTCTATCAGCGCGCTGTCGGCATTTTTCGCCACAATCTCGTATTTTGTGATAATTTCCTTTGCTCCTCTTGGCGCATTCTTGTCGTAAACTCTGACGATATTCTTCTTATCGTCCTTCAGGAGATAGGCTTTCAACGTTGCGCTCTTCGGCGAGGGAATACCGTGTACTGCCGCAAGGTAGAACTTGTCTATCTCGCGCAGCTTTATTTTCTCATTCATTACGCGAAGCGCCTCGGCATTCTTCGCCGCGATAACTATACCACCCGTGTTCCTGTCAATTCTGTTGCAGAGCGCAGGTGCAAAGCTTTGCTCACTTTCTGGGTTATATTCGCCCTTCTGATAAAGGTATGCCTGAATGTGCGTTATCAGCGTATTAGTCGAGCCGTTCTCGTCCTCGTGGACAGAAACGCCCGGGCGCTTATTGAGCAGCATAATATTCTCATCCTCGTAAATAATGTCGAGATGCGGTGTTATGCTCTCAAAGGAATTCTTGCTCGTCTTTTTCTCGAAAAACTCGTCAGCAAGGAAGCATTGTACGGTATCTCCCTCGAGAAGAATGGTGTTATTCTCCGCGCGCTTTCTGTTGACCTTGATTTTTTTAAGTCTTATAGACTTATAGAGCAGACTCGTCGGCAAATCAAGCGTTTTGGTAATGAATTTATCAAGACGCTGTCCTGCGTCGTTCTTGCCAATCTTCAGCTCGTGCAAAATAACACCTCCTTCCGAAAGAATATATTCTGAATTACTTCGTGCCGAAAATTCTGTCGCCCGCGTCGCCGAGACCGGGAACAATGTATGCGTGCTCATTGAGATGATCGTCGAGCGCTGCTGCGTAAATATCGACGTCGGGGTGGTTGTCCTGCACCTTCTTAACACCCTCGGGTGCGGCAACAAGACACATCAGCATAA
>CAYXAC010000084.1:0-6126 GCA_964463025.1 uncultured Ruminococcus sp. | reverse complement strand
CGGGTGAGAGGGCGGCAATTCGATATGCCCTTCGGGCGAGAAAAGAAAGGAAGGAAAACAAAATGAAAAAGATTAGAAAAGCCATAATACCTGCGGCGGGACTCGGTACGAGAATGCTCCCGATATCCGCTGCCGTTTGCAAGGAGATGCTGCCTATCGTCGACCTGCCCGCGATGTATTATCTCGTCAAAGAGGCAGTTGACAGCGGTATTACCGATATTCTTATAATCACAGGTCGCGGCAAGGGCGCGATGGAGGATTTCTTTGACCATTCGCCCGAATACGAGGCTGCTCTTGCCGCAAAGGGCAAGACCGAGGAGCTGGCGAAGCTGCGCGAGATAGTGCATATGGCGAACATCTCATTCCTGCGCCAGAGAGAAACCAAGGGCCTCGGCCACGCGGTCGGCAGAGCGAGGAGCTTCGTTGGCGACGAGCCCTTCGTAGTGCTTTACGGCGACGATATTATCTTCTCCGAAACTCCCGTCTGCCGTCAGCTGATTGACGTGTACGAAAAGAACGGAAAGTCGGTTGTCGGCGTTAAGCCCGTGCCGATCGAGTGGGTGCAGAAGTACTGCTCGCTCAAGGTTGACCCGACCGAAAAAGACGGTGTGTACTACTGCACCGATATGATTGAAAAGCCCAAAAAGGGCGAGGAATTCTCGAACCTCTCAATTCTCGGCAGAGTGCTTCTCACGCCCGAAATTTTCGACGTTATTGACAATCTCGAGCCCGGTGCTGGCGGCGAATATCAGCTCACCGACGCTATGAAAAAGGTGGCACAGAGCGAGGGCATTTATGCGCTCGAATTCGAGGGTGACAGATACGACCTCGGTTCAAAAATGGGCTTCCTCAAGGCTAATATTATCAAGGGACTCGAGCATCCCGAAACGAAGGACGAGCTTCGCGAGCTTATAAAATCGCTCGCAGAGGAGCTGTAATGCAATTCAGACTCGCGACTGCCGCCGATGCTAAAGAAATCGCGGCTATGGAGGCACAGTATTTCAGCGACGCGTGGGGCGAAGGGGATATTCTCACTTATATCTGCTCGGAGCTTTCGATGTGCTACTCTGCAGTTGACGGTGACGGACTCGTCGGCTATATCCTCGGCAGGAAAATTGTGCCCGAGGGCGAGATCTACCGCGTCTGCGTCAAGGCAGAGAAAAGGCAGAGGGGAATTGGCGCAAAACTTCTTTCCTACGCTATGAAAACCGAGATGGGTGAGGGAGTTGAAACCGTCTTTCTCGAGGTCAGGGAGCAGAATACTGCCGCAAGGCGACTCTATGCTTCCGAGGGATTCTCGGAAATCAGCATTAGAAAAAACTACTACAAGAATCCCACCGATAACGCAGTAATTATGCTGTTAAACGCAAATAATACTTTACAAAACTAGGACTTTTCGGAGATTTTAATGAACATACTCGCTTTTGAAAGCTCTTGTGACGAAACGAGCGCGGCGGTTGTCGCGGTAGATAACGGGAGCTTCACGGTAAAATCGAATATAGTAGCCTCGCAGATAGAAACTCACCGTCTCTATGGCGGAGTCGTGCCCGAGATTGCAAGCAGGGCGCATACCGAGGCTATCTCGCGCATTACATACGAGGCACTAGAGGTTGCGGGGGTCGCGCTTTCGGAGATTGACCTTATTGCCGTGACGGCTAACCCCGGACTGATTGGCGCTCTGCTCGTCGGAGTGAATTTTGCCAAGGGACTTGCTGTGGCAAACTCGATTCCTCTCGTGGCGGTTGACCATATTAAAGGGCATATTTCCTCTGCCTACCTTTCGAGCGAGGAGAATGCGCCGACACTTCCCTTCATCGCCTTTGCCGCCTCGGGCGGTCACACCGCGATATACAAGGCGGAAAGCCATACCGACTATAAGCTCATCGGCACTACGCGCGACGATGCTATAGGCGAATCGTTTGATAAAATTGGTAGAATTATCGGAATCCCCTACCCCGCCGGCAGAGGATTTGACGCGCTCGCGCGCGAGGGCTTTATCAAGGCTACGGATGACGAGGTGAATTTCTACAAAAAATACAAAAAGAGCGAGGCTTATCGCAACAAGGAAATGACGCTCCCCTCACCTGCACTGTCGGGCGATACGCTCGATTTTTCCTTCTCGGGACTCAAGACGGCGGCGATAAATCTGCTTCACCGCTTCGAGCAATCGGGACGCGAGATTGACCGCGCGCTCTTTGCCGCGAGATACACATACGAGGCGGTTGAGGCCGTGACGAAGAAAATTGAGATGGCTCTTTTGGAAAATCCTGGCTGTGACGTGGTTATCGCAGGCGGTGTGGCGGCTAACTCGCACCTGCGCGCACGCGCCAGCGAGGTGGCAAAAAAGGCGGGCGTCAGACTTATATTGCCCCCCGTGTCGCTCTGCGGCGACAACGCTGCCATGATAGCGGCGCAGGGTTACTTTGAATTTACGGCGGGAAATCTCTCGGATTCCTCGCTTAACGCAAGTGCGCTCGATTCTATTGAGCATATATAAGGAGTAGGATATGGAACATATAGATAAGGTCAGCGGTACGTTCGACCGCAAGGTACAGGAAGTGGCAAGGCCCACGGTATCGGCAGCGGTTATCAAGAGATTGCCAAGATATCATAGATACCTCGGCGAGCTTATCACCGCAGGCAGACTGCGCATTTCCTCTGCCGAGCTGTCCAAGATTATGAACGTTACCGCGTCGCAGATAAGGCAGGACCTCAACTGCTTCGGCGGATTCGGTCAGCAGGGCTACGGCTATAATATCAAATACCTTCACGGCAAGATAAGCGAGCTTCTCGGTGTAAACGAAAGCTACAATGCAGTTATCGTCGGCGCGGGTAATCTCGGCCGCGCGCTCGCCTCTACGCATATGTTCGAGCGCAGGGGTGTGAACCGTCTTGCGCTCTTTGACGTTGACGAGAGGATTATAGGCACAGAAATCTACGGAATCAAGGTTTATTCCGCAGACGAGCTTTTCGACTTCTGCAAGAGGGAGAACGTACATATCGGCGTTCTGACCGTGCCGAAGGAAGCGGCTTACGCTACGGCAAAGACTATGATAGCGGCAGGCGTCAAGGGTATATGGAACTTCGCGAACACCGAGCTTGCGCTCGACGACGACTCGGTGGCTATCGAGAATATGCATCTCGGTGACTCGCTTATGACGCTGTGCTATGACATAAAGAGCAAGTACGAGGAAGACGGGAATGAGTGATTTTACATACAAGGTGACGCCTCTTGCGGTGACGGAATCGCCCGCATTCACCGAGGCGTCTGCCGATGAGCTGCGCGTTTTGCTCGCGCTCGTAGAGCTTGGCGGCAGGTTTGACTCGGAGAGCGAGCTTGCAGATGCCGCCAAGGTTTCGCGCGCCAGATGCACGGGTGCGCTCGCATTCTGGGCAGAGGCAGGCGTTATCAGGCTCGACGACGGCAGACCTACTGTGACCGAGGAATTCGGCGAGAGGCTCGCGACGGGCGAAACCTTTGAAGAAAAGAGCGTTGTCGTTGCCGAGCGCATAAGGGACGAAAATCTCGCATCAATGCTCGACGAATGCGCGACGCTGATGCAGCTTGCGGCGCTCTCGAACACCGAGATTAAGGAAATTACCGCGCTCTGCACCCAGCACGCGCTCTCGCCCGAGTACGTGGTGACGCTCGCCGCCTATCTTGCCGAGGGCGGCAAGCTGCGTGTTTCCAGACTCACGAGTAAGGCTGCAGAGCTCATAAGATGCGGAGTGGACACCGTTGAGGTTCTCGAAAATTATATTCAGAATGACCAAAAGTCAAGCGGCGCGGAGTGGGAAATCCGCAGGGTGCTTGGCATATATGGCAGAAATCTCACGAAGGCCGAGCAGGAAAGATTTAAGAAATGGGTAGATGAATTCGGCTACTCGGTTGCGATAATCGAGGAGGCGTACAATATTGCGGTAGACGGCACGTCTGGCAGAGGTATCAGCGCGTATATGGACAAGGTGCTGACCGGCTGGCACGAGGCAGGCTGCAGGACTGTGAACGAGTGCGTTGCACAGCGCGAGGCTCGCAAAGCATCCTATACAGCAGAGAAATCCGAGCCGAAAAAACGGGCGAAAACAACCGTCGAAAAGCCGAGATACGGTGATTTTGACATTAACGATGCATTCAGCAAGGCTCTCGCGCGAAGCTATGGCGAGGGCAGCGAGGAGGATACGTAATGAATAAGGATATTTATGCACGCGCGAAGGCCGAGCTTGAGCGCCGCCGCAGCTCTGCTATCAGCCTTGCTGACTCAAGGAGCGCTCTGCTCGCGGAGATGAGCGAGGAGATTAGAGAGATTGACAAGGAGCTATCGGGCACGGGGCTTATGCTCTTTAAGATTGCCTGCGAGGGCGGTGATATTGCGCCTCTCAAGGAGAGAAATCAGGCGCTTGTCAAGAAAAGACGCGAAATTATCGTGAGCCTCGGCTACCCTGCCGATTACACCGACCTGCACTATACCTGCAAGGAATGCTCCGACTCGGGCTTCGTCGGTGACGGCACGAGAATGTGCAGCTGCCTCAAGGAGCTGATAATCAAGGAGCGAATCGCGGCATCGGGTATCGGTAAGCTCATAGAGAAGCAGTCGTTCGAGAACTTCGACCTCTCGGTCTACGCCTTTGACGAGGCTGTACACACCCAGATGTGCGCGAATCTCGCGGCGGCGAAGAATTACGTCAAGCATTTTGACAAGGACAGAGGAAATCTTTTGCTCATCGGCAAGACCGGCACGGGCAAGACTCATATCTCGACGGCTATTGCCAGAGAGCTTATTCACAAGGGCTACGACGTGATTTACGACTCGGCACAGAATATTGTTTCGGACTTCGAGGCAGATCGCTTCAGAAGCGGCTACGGCACTTACGAGCCGAAGTCGGAAAAGCACCTCGAGTGCGAGCTTCTGATAATCGACGACCTCGGCACAGAGTTCGCGAGCCAGTTCACGCTCTCGACTATCTATAATCTGCTCAACACGAGGCAGAATAAGCGACTCGCGACTATCATTTCAACCAACCTCTCGCCCGACGAGCTGGCTAAGCGCTACGAGGACAGAGTTTACTCGCGCATAATCGGCTCGGGCTGTAAGGTGCTGGCCTTCGTTGGTAAGGATAAGAGGGTTAATTAAATTCTAAATTAGGAATTCGAAATTCGAAATTAAACAATGCGAAATTAAAAAACAAAACAAAAAGGAAATAATTATGAAAAAAGGTCTACTAATATACAGCCTTATATGGCTTGTTACCGTTGGCGCCTTTTGGCTTGGAATGGGTCGTGATGCTATGGGCTATTCGCTGCTCGTCTTTTACTTAACATTACCGATTGCATCGCTCGTTTGCGCGGATATATCGGGCGCGCGTAGCGGCTTTGGCGGTATCATCATTTCTTCTTTGTTTATCGGTGTAATGTATATGATGGCTGAATATCTCACCTTTAGTCTTCTGAATATGGTAGCGAACTCTTTCGAACGCATAAACTATCCAAATATTAATATGCTGATTGCTGGCACGGTAATAGCATTATTCGGCTCCATCGTCGGAAAAATCTTTAGAATAAGATAATATATAAAACCGCATTGTATAAATAAAAACGGCTAAAATGCGCACGTTTGTTGGCATTTTAACCGTTTTTTTATTTTATTATGACTTTGCATTCCTTGTTTATCTTCTCGGCATATTTTATAACATACTCTGTTCCTTTAGATTTTCCGTCCCAAAAAGCTAATACTTTGTCTGCATACTCTACAATTTCTCTGTTCCTGATTAAAGGTGCGGCACGACCATACCTCTTGTAATTTGGTAAAAACTCGGTCAGAGCAATTCCCTTTTCTTTTGCAAGATTTGCCGCCTGCGTATCTATTCCTTTTGCGCCACCGGAAACAATCTCGGTACATTCCGCCGGTAAATAATCATCGAGATTATTTACTGTCAAATTCCTTGAACCTATAATCGCTATTTTCATAACAAACTCCAATATATAAATTTGGTATACTTAAAATAAGTATACTTCCAACATTATACCACAAAATAATCTTAAAATATACTTAATTTAAGATTATTTAAGGAGTTTTTTATGAGAAATAAAAACAACAAGCATCTGGGAATAGAAATAGACCCCGAGCT
>CAYXAC010000083.1:0-6166 GCA_964463025.1 uncultured Ruminococcus sp. | reverse complement strand
TCACCGAGATTGTAAACGTGGAGCTATATAGCCGACACGGTAAAGTGAAAACCAAGATAAAGATTGCCGAGCTCGGCAACAATGCAGGCATCGTCGGCGCGGCAGGCCTGGGTAACATTACATAATAATAGAAAAGAGGCTGTCTCAAATTCAAAATTTGAGACAGCCTCTTTTGTTTGATAAGGGGATAGGCAGATTTGAGGAAAAAGCGGCATTTGCGACCGACGGCGTACAAAGGTACGATGAAAGTTCAGCAAACGGCGGTAGAAAAAGTCCATAATAATTTGAGGAAATCCGCAGGATTTCAACCTTTTACTGTTTCATTTACACTTTTTGCTCTATTTAAGCCCCTTTTTTGTTTTTTTCGGACTTTTTCGGTTTTACCAAATGTGACAGCCACTTTCTTATTTCTTTTTAGCGGTATAACGATGAAGTCCCGTTCCCGGGAGGAATGCTATGATAAAATTGACAGGAATTCCAACTATAAAGAGCGACCATATGTTTCTGTCGGCACATATGAGTGCGCTCAAATATATGGATAGTATAAGCGTCCAGATAAGAATGGTAATTATAAAGAAATTGAGCCTACGCCTACCCCATATGCAGTTGAACACTAACCATACTATACTGCTCGCGGGAACGGCCAAAACGTACGCAAGCCAGGCAGGGCTATCGGGCGATACCAATACGATGATAGCAAAGATTATCGTTGCAACAAGCCAGGCGCAAGCGACAGAGGTTATGGTTATAATAGCTCTGTTGCGACGCTTGAGACTCACGAGCTCTCGCGTCGGGTGCGCGTTGTCACCGTGATTCTCCTCAAGCAGATAATCAACGCTGACACCGAAGTAGTCGGCAATCTGCTTGAGCACGGTGACGTCGGGAATCGCTTCCCCTCTCTCCCATTTTGACACAGCCTTGTCTGAGTAATTGAGCATCTCGGCAAGCTGGAGCTGGGTCATATTCATATCGATGCGTAATGCACATATGTTCCCTGCAATAATTTTACGAAGATCCTTCATAAATTTCTCTCTTTAATTTTTTTAGTTTTAATATTTTAACATAAAAAAAGCCAAAATGCAACCGATTTTGAGTTTTTTTATTAATGTCACGCTTTGCGGTTTGCGAATAGTATGGTATAGAAAAGAAAGTGCGAGGTACAATACAGAAAAAAGGTGATTTTTTATGAACAGTATACCAAAAACCGTAGACCTCTTTGATACCAGCCATTCAATAGCCGAGGCTCTGCTCGAAGAATGCGAATATCCATTCGAAGCGACTCTGCGAATCGGAGATTTTATAGAGGACTGCACTCGTCTGTTGGATAGGTCGTATATGGAGATTAAGAAGGGGGTTTTCGTTTCCCCTGACGCTACAATTTCTCCGCACGCGACGCTTATCGCACCTTTGATAATCGGGCGAGGGGCGGAGATTCGCTCGGGTGCAATTCTGCGCGGCAGAGTTATCGTCGGTGACGGCGCAGTGATAGGCAACTCAAGCGAGGTCAAAAACTCGATAATTCTCGACGAGGGAAAGCTACCTCATTATAATTATATTGGCGATAGCATCATTGGCTTCAGGGCGCATATGGGCGCAGGGGCGATTGCCTCGAATCTGCGGCTTGATAAGCGTGAAGTGGAGATAAAAACCGAAAACGAGAAAATCTGTACTGGGCTGAAAAAGCTCGGTGTTATGCTCGGTGATTATGCAGAGGTCGGGTGCGGCAGCGTGCTCTCACCGGGTGCGATAGTCGGCAGAGAGTCATTGATTTACCCGCTAACACACGTCAGGGGTGTGATACCCGAGCGAAGCGTTTACGATGGAAAAAACTTGATAGACAGACGGTAGGAGGGCGAATGGCTAAACTTTTTGGTACTGACGGAATCAGAGGAATTGCAGGCAGAGAGCTTGACGCGTTTCTTGCCGTGAGGGTGGGAATGGCGCTCGGTGAGATGCTAAAGGGTGAGCTGTCACCGACGGTCATTATCGGTATGGACACGAGAGAGTCGTCGGAAATGCTCTCGTCTGCTGTGGCAGCGGGGCTATGCTCGATGGGCTGTACGGTGAGCGAGGTGGGTGTTTGCTCAACGCCTGCAGTTGCCTTTCTCGTTAAACACACGGGCGCTATGGCAGGCGTAATGATTTCTGCCTCGCATAATCCTTATGAATATAACGGAATTAAGATATTCGGCTCCGACGGCTGTAAATTACCCGATGAGGCCGAGAAAAAAATTGAAAGGCTGGTGTTTGGCAAAGTTAAGTCCTGCGTGGCGGGGATAGGCAGGATAACGAGAAACTACGAGTTTATCGAGAGTTATCTTGATTATCTATCGGAAGCCTTTGGTGTCAGACTTGACGGAATGAAAATAGCCGCCGACTGCGCTAACGGCTCGGCATCCGTAACGGCAGAAAGACTGTTCGCAAATCTTGGCGCAGAATGCTATATGATAGGCGACTCACCGAACGGTGTGAATATCAATAAAGACTGCGGCTCGCCCTCGCTCGATGCGCTGAAGGAGACGGTTCTTTCGAACGGATGCGACGTTGGAATCGCCTTCGACGGTGACGGCGACAGGTGTATTGCAATCGACCGATACGGCAGAGAGGTTGACGGTGATTACATTATGGCAATTCTCGCCCTGAAGCTGAAGAATGAGGGGCGGCTGGCAAAAAACACGGTGGTCGGAACGGTGATGACTAATCTCGGGCTACGAAAATTCTGTGAGGAAAACGGGGTAAATTTCGTTGCAAGTGCGGTTGGTGACAGATATGTTCTCGAGATAATGCAAAAGGAAGGCTATTCCTTCGGCGGTGAGCAATCGGGACATATAATTCTCGGTGATATTGCTACGACGGGTGACGGTCAGCTGACTGCTCTCGCTCTGCTTTCGCATATCCAAGAAAGCGGTAAGGATTTACATACCCTGGCTTCATTTATGAAAAAACATCCGCAATATACCGTGAATATCGGTGCTGAGGGCGAAAAAAAGGCGCTCCTAAAATCGAGCACCGAAATTGGTGATATTGTAAAAAATGCCGAAGGATTACTCGGCAACACGGGCAGAATCCTCGTGCGTGCATCGGGCACAGAACCGCTGATACGCGTAATGGTGGAGAGTGAGGACAACGAGGCTGCCAAGAAAATCTGCGAGCAAACCGCAGCGAAAATCAAGAAAGCACTTGCTTAAAGCGTACCGTGCGAGAGGAGAATTCCCTGCTCGGTTACGTTAATAATTCCGTAACTTGCGCCCCGTGGGCGACGACCGCCAATACTGCCGGGATTAAAAAGATAGAGGCCGCGATTAACGTCGGGCAGATATTTCTCAAACGGCAGGTGCGTGTGACCGAAAAGCAGAAGGTCGGCATTCTTCTCACGGGCAAGAGATATGACTCCGTCAAGTCCTGCCTTCACTCCGTAGGCGTTGCCATGAGTGAATACTATGCGACAACCGAGAATGTTGATTTCGTCAAGGTTTTTCACAAAGCTATCACCCAGTATAGCCGAGGTGTCCCAATTGCCACGAACTGCCAGAAATGCGCGCCTTCTGTCATTGATATGCGGCTCGAGGTCGGAAAGACCGTCACCTAGGAAAAAAATCACCTCGGCATCGGGATGCAAGCTCAATGCACAACGAATGTTGTAGGAATCACCGTGTGAGTCGGAAAAGCAAAGACATTTCATATAGAGAACCTTTCTTAATTTACTTCATATAATACTAAAAAATATTTTTAACCCGAAAGGAGAACCAAATGAGAATTGATAAAGCACAGCTTGAGGCTATTGCCGCCCTGCCCGACGATCAGCTCTGGGCAACCGTAGTAAATATGGCAAAAGGCTACGGCTTTTCACTGCCAGAAAAAACGCCGTCTCACGAGGAACTGCAAAAGCTACGCAGCGCTGTTAATTCAGAAAAAATTAACGTGTCCGAGGCATTAAGGCTCCTGAATAATTACAGAAAGGGCTTTTAGAATATGAGCGATAACGGCGGTCTTGACGTAAGCAAGGTTATCAGCGTTATAATGGAAAATCCGAAGCTGATCGAGGAAATTTCCGCCCTGGTAAACGCAAAGGAAACTCCCAAGGAGGCGGTAGTAGAGGCGAGCGCTCCCGAAATAAAAGAGGAGCCCGTGCCCGAGAGTCTGCCTACATATGCGCCTATCGCTCATCACGGTGGGAGTCGAGCGCAGTTGCTCGGTGCGCTGAAGCCCTACGTGTCAAAGGAAAGGGCGAAAGCGATAGATTCGATGCTATCAATTGCCGACATTATCGATATGATGAAGGCGAGGTGACGGGATGTACACACGAAGCTATTATCAAGACGAGGAAAAGCTGACCCCACCCGAAAATTATAACGGAACCGCATTTACGCAAAAGGAAGAAGCACCTGCCGAAATGGCGCAGCCTGTAGTGGCTTTGCCTGATTTAAGCGCATTTCTGCCCCCTCCCGAGTCTGAGCACAAGCACGAAGAGGCCCACGAAGAAGAAAGCATTCTCGCAGGGTTATCGAATCTGCCGTTCCTATCAGGTCTTTTCGGGAAGGGTAGCTCGAGCATCAGACTGCCTAAAATCGGTACTGAGGAAATACTCATTCTCGTCGCGGCAGGATTCCTATTCTTCTCTAAAAACGGAGATAAAGAAACTGCTATAATTTTGCTGATTTTGCTGTTAATTAACTGAATTTTTAACAATTTTAGTTTACAAATCGGGTGCTTTGCGGATTTTTCGCCCAGCACCCGATTGCTTTTTATTTTAGAACAGTGAGAACTGATTGGTTTCAGAGAGTCCGTCGAGAACGTGATTGCGGCGAAGAATCTCCACAACCGTCTTGGATATACCCGTGTGCTGACGAAGCTCCTCTATGGAGAATATATCGTAGTTGTCGCGTGCCTCAATTATCTTGTCCGCTGCGGTCTCGCCAAGGCCCGAAAGTGAGTTGAACGGCATTCTGATCTTGCCGTTCTCGGGCAGGAAGGCGGCCGCGTCCGACTTTTTGAGATCAACGTTTAAGAACTTTACACCTCTGGCGAGTGCCTCCCTTACGAGATAAAGAGTCTGACATGTTTCATTCTCCTTGGCGGTTGCCTCGTTGCCCTTGTCCTCGATTTCCTTGATATGAGCGTTAACTCCCTCATAGCCCTTGCCAACTATCTCGGCATCGAAGCCACCGGGCGCAACCGTGAGAAATGCCGCGTAGAACTCCATAGGATAGTAAATCTTGTACCAAGCAAGACGTATAGCCGACATAACGTATGCGGCAGCATGCGCCTTCGGGAACATATACTTAATCTTCTTGCACGACCAGATGTACCACTCGGGCACGTCGTGAGCAATCATTTCCTCCTCCCACTCGGGACGGAGACCCTTACCCTTTCTTACCGACTCCATTATATCGAACGAAAGCTTGCTCTCAAGTCCGTGAGCGATAAGGTAAAGCATGATACTGTCACGCGTTCCTACAACCTCGGAAATCGTACAGGTGCCCTGCTTGATAAGCTCCTGCGCGTTGCCGAGCCAAACGTCCGTGCCGTGTGTAAGACCCGAAATCTGAACGAGGTCGGCAAAGGTTTTAGGCTTTGCTTCAAGCAATACCTGCTGTAAGAAGCGCGTACCGAACTCGGGTATACCGAAGGTGGCAAGACGGCTGCCGCCGATGTCGGCAGGAGTGATGCCAAGCGGCTTTGTCGACTCAAAGAGCTCGTATATCGTCTTGTCATTCATCTTAACGTCAAGAACACTCGTGTTCGTATACTTCTCAAGCATCTTGTACTTGGTCGGAATATCGTGTCCAAGCTCATCAAGCTTCAGTATCGTATCGTGAAGATAGGAGAACTGGAAATGAGTGGTTACGGTATCAGCCTTCGGGTCGTCGGCAGGGTGCTGAACGGGTGTGAAATCATAGATATCGTACTCGTTAGGCACAACGATAATACCGCCGGGGTGCTGACCGGTAGTCTTTTTGATACCCATAACGCGAGTCGCCATATAGGCTATCTGCGCCTTGGGAATCTTGATACGGCGCTCCTCGAGATACTTGGCAACGTAGCCCCAGGCAGTCTTTTGCGCAAGACCGGTTATCGTTCCCGCACGGAAAACGTGTCCCTCGCCGAAGAGCTCCTCGGTGTACTTATGTACCTTGCCCTGTACGTCGCCCGAGAAGTTAAGGTC
>CAYXAC010000082.1:0-6177 GCA_964463025.1 uncultured Ruminococcus sp. | reverse complement strand
GCTTATGCGTACAGAACCCGGCTTACAAGCGCGGTCATTACTTTTAACTAAAAACCGATGTTTTCATATATTGAAAGCGTCGGTTTTTTTATTTTGGTCTTGACTGTTTTGGATATTTTAATTATAATATAAGGTAGATTTATAGTATGGGTGCTATGGAAAGAATTACACAGGGCGGTCGGGTAGGTTTTTTCGGACTTGGGAAATCGAATCTCTCGCTTCTTCGCTCCCTGCCGTTTGATAATTGTGCCGTCACTCTGCGCTCGGAGCGAGAGATAAACAAAGCGGATATTCCACCGCACATTAATGTGGAGAGGATATTTGAGGGTGAAAACGCATTCCGCGATATTGAGGAAGATATTCTCCTGCTCTCACCTTCGGTAAGGCGTGAGCGAAAAGAGCTTTGCGATGCCAAGACACGCGGTGTTATCTTTAGTTCGGACTGCGAATTGTTTTTTGAGAATAACGCAAGACCTCTTTTCGCTGTCAGTGGATCTGACGGCAAGAGCACTACGGCAACTCTTGCGCATCTTCTGCTCGATTCTTCCCTGCTCATCGGCAATATCGGCGTGCCCATGACCGAGGCGCTCTCAATGAAATGCAATTCCTACGTTGCCGAGCTGTCGAGCTTTATGCTCGCTTACTGCAGGCCGAGTGCCAAGCGCGCCTGCCTGACGAACATAACACCGAATCACCTCGATTGGCACGAATCCTTCGAGGAATACAGAAATATGAAGTTATCGCTCCTACAAAGTGCAAAGGAGTGCGTGCTGAACATAGACGACGAAATTCTTGCGGATTATGCGAACGAATTCGGCGCTTACGGAGTGATAAGCTATAGGTTCGATTTCCACGCACTGAAGCGATATAGAGCAGAGGTAACTGTGACGCGCGGTGACTTGGGAATAGAAAGAAACGGCAGGCTGATTCTGCCCTACTCCAATATTTCAATAAAGGAAGCGCACAATATAAAAAATCTGATGTTGGCTATCGCGCTGACCGACGGATATACAAGCATCGAAAGAATAAGCGAAGTGGCAAGAAGCTTCTCGGGACTCCCTCACAGATGCGAAAGATTCCTTGTAAAAGACGGAGTGGAATACATAAATTCGTCGATTGATTCCTCGCCTGCAAGAACTGTACAAACTCTTAATGCACTTGGCAAAAAAGTAATTCTTCTGCTCGGCGGCAGGAGCAAGGGTATCGGATACGGTACACTGCGCGAGGCGGTCGGGAAATATGCCGAATACGCCCTTATTTTCGGTGAGAACAAAGAGAAAATCTATACCGAAATCAAGGATATGACGAAATGTGAGTTGCATAGCAATATGGCAAGTGCGGCATCTCGCGCAATTGAGCTTTCCGAAATATGCAAGACGGTTTTGCTCTCCCCTGCCTCGACAAGCTACGATGCATTTGCGAACTTCGAGGAGCGTGGAAATTACTTCAAAATGATTATAAATGCAAATAAAGGATTACAAAACAAAGGATTTTGACCGTGAATAAGATTTATCTGGACAACAGTGCAACCACAAAAATAAGTGATGCGGCACTGCAAAAATACATCGAAGTATCAAGGGGTAGCTACGGCAACCCCTCATCGCTTCACGCGATGGGCTTCGAGGCGGAAAAGATAATTAACGAGGCGAGAGGAGAAATTCTCGGCTCGCTTGGCGCAAAGGACGCAAATGTGATATTCACCGCATCAGGCAGCGAGGCGAACAACCTCGCGATAATAGGACGAGCTCTCTCTAAAGAGAGATACAGAAGCGGCGCGAAGATTATTACCACCGAGGGCGAGCACGCATCTGTTGACGCGCCTATTGATTTTCTCGTATCACAGGGCTTTAAGGTGGCGAGAATCCCGACGAAAAACGGTGAAATCGATCTCGATGTATTAAAGCGTGAGATGACGCGCGACGTTATTTTAGTTACTATGATGATGGTCAACAACGAAACGGGCGCACTCTACGATATTGCCGCAGTTTCAAAGATTATGCGCGCCTCCTCGCCCGATGCATTTCTGCATGTTGACGCTACGCAAAGCTACCTAAAGCTCCCATTCACCAAGGCGAAGCTCGGGGCGGATATGATAACGGTTTCCTCGCATAAAATCGAAGGTCCTAAGGGTGTTGGCGCACTCGTGATCGGCAAAGAGGTCACTAAGGCTCGAGGACTTGCACCGATTATTCTCGGTGGCGGACAGGAAGGCGGTATGCGCTCGGGAACCGAGAACGTGCCTGCTATCGCGGCATTCGGCAAGGCGGTTAAAATCGGATTCGGAACACTAAAGCAGCGCTATATGGCAACGAATGAGCTGCGCGAATATCTGATACAGCGGCTTGCAGAATACGAGGAAATCTCACCTACCCTGCCGAAAAACGCCGCACCGCATATAGTGAATATCACGCTGCCGAAAATCAAGAGTGAAACAATGCTTCACTATCTCTCCTCACTCGGAATATACGTATCAAGCGGCTCTGCCTGCTCGTCAAACGGAGCGCACGCTTCGTCTGCTCTCACAGCATTTGGCAGAAGTGCTGCCGAAGCTGATACTTCAATAAGAATCAGTCTGTCGCATCATAATACACAAGAGGATATAGATGCTCTGATAAACGGCCTTGCCGACGGACTCGCAAGGCTGTCGAGGATTAGATAATGGCTAATATAACGATAATAAGCGTCGGCACGCTCAAGGAGGATTACCTCAAGGAAGCGGTTGCCGAGTATAAAAAAAGACTCTCGCAGTACGCAAGAGTCGAGGAAGTTAATATTAAGGAAGAAAAGATACCGAACGAGGACGATCCATCACAGATAAAGCGTGCGCTGATAGCAGAGGGCGAGAAAATTCTTGCGGCAATACCAAACGGTGCTGGCAAAATCGCGCTGTGCGTTGAGGGTAAGCAGTATGACTCACCCGCACTTGCGAAGCTCATCGGCAAAATGACCGACGAAAGTGGAAAAATCGCCTTGATTATCGGCTCGTCGCACGGACTTGACGAGTCGGTCAAGTGCGCGTGTGACGTCAGGCTCTCGGTATCGGCTCTCACCTTCCCTCACCAGCTGATGCGAGTTGTGCTGCTCGAGGCGCTTTATCGCTCGTTCACCATACTCGCAGGCAAAAAATATCATAAGTAATCTATCAAAGCTGCTCCTTCGGGAAGGTATGCGACATACCTCTGTTGGAGTAGCTTTTGTCGCCTGTGACATCGTTTACTATCTCGATAAAATCGGGGAATTCTACCTCACGCTCGCGAGAGTCAAGCTCTGTTTCCATAATGGCGGTGTACTGCCACTCGGGGTACTCGTCGATTTCAAAAAGCTGGGATTTATATATAAATGTATAGCGTGTTTTGTTGATAGGGCGAGTCAAGTCAAGGATATTCTCTGCAAGCGTATTGAACTCCGCCTCGGTGAGCTCGCGCTCGATTTCGGTTGATGACATTTCGTCTATGCGTACCTTGCGCGTTTCGATATAAGAAGCTATTTCTCCCTGCACTCTTTTTCTGACACGGAGCGTTTCACCGTCTACAGAGGGTAGATAAATCTGAACGATCTGACTCTCGGTGTAGCTGTCCTGCGCTGATAAAACTGCCCTATCGGGCTTTTTTATTATATATTTTTTCTCGATTTCAATGCCGATTTTCATTTTTTCCTACCTATATTATTTATATAGCTTGATTTTATCACATTTTTTCGCGTTTTTCAAGGAGTTTTTCGGCTTTGTCGCTTTTTGTATTGACTTAAATCAAAATATATGCTAAAATTAGGAAAAGAATCATTCTCGATATTTTTTTCGGAGGATTATTATGGAAAACCAGGATTTTGAATTCGTAGCGATAACCAAAAATAAAAAGACCGATGCTGTAACCGAAGAGGCAACTATAGAAAAAGACGAGGAGACAGCCGTAGAGCAAAGCGAAGAATCGGCTGTGAAAGAAACCGAGAATTTACCCGAAGAAGAAAAAGCGGACGAATCTCCCGTCGATGAGGATTCAAATGCGCTCACCGTTGCGCCCGTAGAGGAGCTTCCGCCCGAAAAGATCGAGAAGGAAGAAAGCCCCGAAGATGAGATAGATGATGACGATTTTATCAAAAAGATTAAGAAAGAGGCAAGGAAGGATGGCCGAAAAAAGTTCATCAACCTAGTATGCACAGGTCTGATCGTGCTGCTTCTTGCAATCCCCGTTCTTTTGCTGATATACATCATCATTACTTTTATAAAATAATGCAAAAGCAGGCTTTGCCTGCTTTTTCTTTTTTGAAAGCGGATCAAACATTCGGGTATTGTATTTTTTTATACAATATGTTATAATAAAATAATGTGAATTTATTTTTTCAATTTTTTTCAAAAACATGCAACCAAAGCAAAAAAATCTTGTCTATATATATGTAGGCGGAACGGAGAGGCTATGCAGGACAGTAAAATAATAGAACTGTATTTCGAGCGTGACGAAATGGCGATCTCGGCAACAAGCGAGAAATACGGCGCATACTGCACGAAGATTTCGATGAACATCCTCGGCGATCAAGCAGCGTCAGAGGAATGCGTCAACGATACCTACCTTGCGGCATGGAATTCTATACCTCCTAATAGGCCCGACCGACTTTCATCCTATCTTGGCAAGCTGACGAGAAACCTCTCGATAAACAGATATAAGGCAGAGAGGACAGAGCGTCGCGGCGGCGGTGAATTTGCTATCTCGCTAGATGAGCTTGACGACTGCATTGCAGACGACTATCAGGACAGGTGGGACAGCGAGGAGCTCGGTAGACTGATAAGTGAGTTTCTTTTCGGAGAACGAGAGGAAGTGCGCATTGCTTTCGTTCGAAGATACTTCTACAGCGATTCGATAGACGATATCGCGAGAAGGCTGGCAAGTTCACCGTCGAGGGTCAAGTCCCTGCTTCACAGAACCAGACTTGGACTGAAGAAGCATCTTGAAAAAAACAATATTCAGATATAAAGGTAAGAAAATGAAAAACGAATTTATGGCAGGTGCCATAACAAAAATTGATTCCCGGCTGATTGATGAAGCGGAAAATTATCAAGCGAAGCGAGCAAGCATACTAACACCAAGCTTCGTTCGCGGCATTTACCGCTACGGCAGCCTGACGGCGTGCCTTATGCTTATCATCGGTGCTATGATCTTCGCAGGTGCGAGAGGCGACAGTGTTCTTCTCTACGGTGAGAGCATCACGAGCGAGGCGAGAATGATAACAGAATATATTCCCCGTTCAGTAGCTTATTCACTCGAGCCCGAGACTATCACAGAGGTATCTCTGCCGCTTGAGCTTGAATTCTCAAGAAGCACTACTCTGACACTTGACTGCGGAGAGATGGTAGTAATCGACTCTATGGGCAACGAGATTTATCGTGGACAGGAATACTGCGTCAAGGGCAAAGCATCTATATGTATCATTCTTCCCTCTGACATAAGCAGCGCAAATATCAAAACCGACAGAAACTATAATATAGTACTGACTCAGGAAGAAAATTCGGAGTTCTGGTACGTTAATATAGATAAAAACAAATAAAATGTAAATAAAAGGAGACAAAAATGGAACCTAACAAGGAAATTCAGAACGAGCAGAACGCTCCACAAAACAATGAAGTAAAGGCAGAAAGCAATGCTTTCGTAGAATTCTTCCAGAACAAGAAGAATCTCTACATAGTAATTGCAGCTATCGCAGCTATCGTAATTGCAGTTGTAGTAGCAATCGTAGCATTCGGCGGCAACAATGCTCCCGACACTAATGACGACACCCCCGGTATTACCGATGACAGCGGCAACAAGGACGATGATAGCAAAAACGAGGGTGGCAGCAACATCGCTGAGAACACCACCGGTGCAGCTCTCTACAATTCCTTCGTAGCAGCTCTTGAAGCAAACAAGAATGCTACCGCACTTGAACTTGCGGAATCTCTTGCTTACAATTCCAACCTTCCCTTCATGGCAGGTGCTATGGAGATCGAAGTTGGCGCAGAATACTTCACCGGTTTCGACAATTACAAAGTTACCGGCTATAATTCTGCAGCTGTATTTATGCCTATGATGGGCTCCATTCCCTTCGTTGGTTACGTTTTCGAGATTGCTGATGACGCTAATGCTGATGATTTCGTTAATGCTCTTAAGAATAACTGCAACACCAGGTGGAACATCTGCGTTGAGGCAG
>CAYXAC010000081.1:0-6202 GCA_964463025.1 uncultured Ruminococcus sp. | reverse complement strand
GACCGAGGATTTGATGATTTTTCGACATTCGGGAGAGCCGAAAAAGTCAGTGTTTGTGGGGGTTTTCGGCTTTACTCGAAAATTCCACGCCGAGAACGGTGATTGAGTCCCGAAACTGACGCGCTACCAACTACCTCTTGAAACATAGTTGCACTACTCGTTCGGCAAGCCGAACTCCTATTGTTCCTTGTTTCTGCGCATTCGCGATGACAAGAACGATTATCAATCGTTTTTGTCTGCTCACGCTACACCTCGAAAAAATATTAGATTTGCTTGATGCTACGCCTCGGAAAATGCGCGCGATTTTGCGGTTTCTCATCGATGCAAAGAAACTTGCCCTAATATTATATCAAAACGCGGGCGGGTTGTCAAGCGTTTTTGTGAAATATTGCGAGAATGTAAGTGTTGCCGCGTCTTAAATCGCGCGGTGCTTTGTTGCTTTTGCCGAAAAAAGCTGGGAAAATTTGTTTTTTGTCGATTTCTATTGCATATTTTAACTGTATATTGTAAAATATATATGACTAACTATATCTAAAAGTCTTGTAAAATCTTCTTTTGTGGGCGCGCGGAATGAAGAGGCGTCGCGCCGAATAGAATATAATGGACAAACTGCATTTGTCGCTTGTATGTATTATTTGATTTTTGGGAAAAATATTCGGTACAACTCACAGGAGAACGAAAATGAACAATGATTATGCCTTCATACTTGCCGTTTCGACGGGCGAGGGAATAAGCGAGCTGATGCTCGAGCTTGGCGCGGATGCGGTTCTGTCCTGCATAGACGCGGATGCGTTATCCGACGCGGATTTTCGCACGGCGATTTTAGCAAGTGATGCTCGCCGTCTGCTTATTTTGCCTAATTCGGTGTCCGCCGCCAAGGCGGCTAAGAATGCTGCTTCTTCACTGCGCAGTGATGCCCGCGACCTGCGTGTTGTGCCCACAGAGTCAATTGCCGAGGGCTATGCGGCACTTGCCGCAATGCCGAGGGGTGGCGGCACAGACGAGCTTTACTCCGCGGCAGAGTCGGCGCTTTCTGCCGTTACTCCCATAGAGGTGAAGCGCGAGTCGGGCGCTGATTTCTTCGACAAATATTCCGCCATATCGCGCGGTGAGCGCTATGCACTCGCAGGCGGTGCCGAGGCAGCGCTGTTTGAGGCGGTGGAGCAGATCTTTTCGTCCACGCATCGCATAATCACTATCATAGTCGGCAGAGGCGTCACCAACGCGCGCCGCGTGTTCGTCACAGAGCGTCTCGGGGAGCTTTATCCCGACGCACAGATCATAGTTTATATCGGCGGTCAAACGGCAACCGAGTATTATATAGCATTACGATAGGAGAAAACACAATGGACACCTACAGAATAGTTATTGACACCGAGGGTAGCGACAAAGGGGCTGTCACTATCGTCAAGGGCGCGGCTCTCGCGCTCGAAAAATACCCCGAGCTTTGCCTGACTCTCGTCGGTGACGAGGTTAAAATCAAGGAATATTCCGCCGGGTGCGGCATTGACGCACTTATAGGAAGCCGTGTGGAGATAATCCGCGCAGGGCAGGTTATCACCAACTACGACAGTCCCGCGACCGCCCTGTTCCAGAAGCCCGATTCCTCTCTCGTGCGTGCGCTCGCGGCTCTTGCGGAGCGCGATGACCTCTTAGGATTTATCAGCGCGGGAAACACGGGTGCGCTTATCGCGGGTGCAATGAGATTTCTCTCCACTCCCGAGCGCGTCAGACCTGCGCTTGCCGTACCGCTTCCCTCGGAGAACGGTGGCACGACCTGCCTTATTGACACGGGTGCAACCGTCGACTGTACGGCGCAGATGCTGCTCCACTTCGCAAGGCTCGGTAGAGATTTTATGAGAGCTTTACATAAGATAGATTCGCCAAAAGTTGCCCTGCTTTCCAACGGCTCGGAGCCTACCAAGGGCAACGCTGTGGTAAAGGAAACGCGCCTTCTGCTCGACGAGGCAGATGACATCAACTTCGTCGGAAACGTTGAGGGGACCAACGCTCTCACCGGTGTGTGCGACGTGCTTGTGGCAGACGGCTTTGCAGGCAATATGCTGCTCAAGTCTACCGAGGGCGCGGCTCGCAGAATTATTACCGACATCGTCAAGCTCGCGAAGAAGACCGGCGAGGCGAAATATATGGAGCTCGCAGGCTACCTAAAGAGCCTGTACGACTTCAACTCGATGGGCGGTGCGCCTATTCTCGGAGTGAGAAAACCCGTCTTTAAGATTCACGGAACATCAAACGAAATGACGGTTGTCAACACCGTAGGAATGCTTATAAATATGTTTGAGGACACCGAGGTGTTCACCCAAAAAGAACCCGTAGTTGAGTAAAATATAAAACAAACTTTGCATTTTGATGTAGAAAGGACGAAAAATGACTAGCACGGTTGTTATCAGCGAGGTAAAAACTAAACGCGATATTAAGGAATTCGTTGAATTTCCTCTGAAGCTCTATAAGGGCAATCCCTATTTCGTGCCGCTTATCTACTCCGATGAGGTCAAGCTCATCAAGAGGGGCGGCGAGCCCGAGGTAGCCGAATCTATCTTCCTGCTCGCAAGACGCGAGGGCAAGGTTGTCGGCAGAATTCAGGGAATTTTGCTTCGCAGCTATAACGAATTACATAACGAAAAGCGCATCAGATTCACACGCTTTGACTCGATAAACGATAAAGAGGTTTCGCGCGCTTTGTTTGCGGCACTTGAGGAATGGGGACGCGAGAGGGGAATGAATCAGATCTGCGGTCCTCTCGGCTACAGCGACCTTGACCGCGAGGGACTTCTCGTCTGGGGCTTCGACGAGGACCAGACCTACGAGGAGCAGTACAACTACGAGTATTACCCCGAGCTTGTCGAGGATGCGGGCCTTGCCAAAGAGGTCGATTGGCTCGAATTCGAGCTTCGCGCACCCGAGAAGAAGAACGAGATGCTCGCGCGTGTGGCGGCTCGCTCGCTTGAATTAAACAAGCTTCACGTGGCAAGCACCGATATGCCGAAAAAGGACTACATAGCGAAGTACAAGGACGGCTTCTTCGAGTGCCTTGAGGAGTGCTACGCGCATCTTTACGGCGTTGTGCCGTTCACCGAAAAGATGAAGGATGAGCTTATCGAGCAGTTTATCCTGCTTATCAAGAAGGAGTTCGTTATCTTCATCTGTGACGAAAACGAAAGGGTTGTAGCGTTCGGACTCGGCTTCCCGAATCTTGGCGAAGCGCTCAAGAAGAGTGGCGGCAGGCTGACTCCTGTGGCGCTGGTGCGTCTTTTGAAGATTGCGAACAAGCCGAAAACACTCGACCTCGGACTGATTGCCGTGCGCCCCGAATATCAGAACTCGGGACTCAACGCGGTTCTTATGAATATTATTCTCGATATGCTCAACAGCGGCGAAATCGAGAAGATGGAAACAAATCTCAACCTCGAAACCAACGAGGCGGTAATGTCGCAGTGGAAACTCTTTAACGCTCGCCACCACAAGCGCCGCCGTTCCTATCTCAAAAACTTTTAAGGAGTAAGACAATGATTGAAAGACTTAAAAAGATAATAAATAAGGTAGACCCCTCGGTAGAAACCGACGGTCTTAACGAGAGCACCAGACTCAAGGAGGACCTCAAGTTCGACTCGCTCGCAATGATGATGATGTCGATGGAGGTCGAGGAGGAATTCGGCTTCAAGTTCACCGAGTTCGTCAAGTTTGAGACGGTTGGCGATGTCTGCCGTTACATAGAGGGAAAGGTTAAATAATGCGCCTTCTCGGACTTCAAAGGCTGACGTTGCTCGACTACCCGGGCAAAATTGCCTGCACCGTCTTTACAGGCGGATGCAATATGCGCTGTCACTTCTGCCACAACGCCTCTCTTGCGCGCGGCGAGGGCAGGGAGATAGGCGAGGCGGAGTTCTACGCATTCCTCGAGTCGCGCGTCGGCAGGCTCGACGGTGTGTGCATCAGCGGCGGCGAGCCGACCTTGCAGGCGGATTTAGCCGACTTCGCGGTTAAAATCAAGTCGCTCGGCTTCTCGGTCAAGCTCGATACCAACGGCACTCGCCCCGAGGTGATTTCCGCCCTGATAGCCGACGGCCTCGTCGATTATATCGCTATGGACATCAAGAATTCGCCCACAAAATATGCCGTTACGGCAGGGGTAGCGGAGCAGAATTTCGATAGAATTGCCGAGAGCATCAAAATCATCTCCGAGTCGGGCGTAGACCACGAGTTCCGCACTACCGTGACGGCTGAATTGCACACAGCAGAGGATATTGATGCGATTTGCGCGATTCTCCACCGGGACTCGAAATATTTCCTGCAATCCTATCGTGATGAGGGAGATATAATGCAAAAATGCCTATCTTCCCCCACCGAGGAGCAAATTTCCGAGCTTTTGCGGATTGCAAGGCGGTCTTTACCTCGCGCGGAAAAACGTTGATTTTATAACCTAAAAACCAAAAACAATATTCCATAGGTGAGAGCGTCATCTCCACCTAAAAAACGCGTTTTTGACATAAAACGGGGCAGAAATTTTGTCAATTGGTAAATTGCACAAAAATGCAAAAAAGCACGAAAAATTTTCATAAGTAAAAATACCGCCGAAAAAGCAAGCAAAATCAAGGCTTTCGGCGGTATTGTTATTTTATTGTCACAAAAGAGTGTATATCAATTGTGACGAAAACACAAAATGTTGGGTTTTCAGATTGACAAACATACTATATTTATGGTATGATAATAGGGCGCAGCAAAACAGCCGACCCCAAAAAAGTTGTTTTTGACAGCAGAAATACCAAGGAGAAAACAAATGTATACCGTACTTAAAAGAGATGGAAAAATCGTTGATTTTGATATAAAGAAAATATGTGAGGCAATCTCGCTTGCGTTCGACGCGCAGGAGAGAAACTATACGCCCACAGTTATAGATTTCCTTGCGCTCAAGGTGACGGCTGACTTTGAGCCTAAAATTAAGGACGGTCACATTGCTGTCGAGGACATTCAGGACTCCGTCGAGTCGGTGCTGATTCAGGCAGGCTACGATGACGTAGCGAAGGCGTATATTCTTTACCGCCGCCAGAGAGCGAAGCTCCGCGCTATGAAGTCCACCGTGCTTGACTACAAGGCAACCGTTGACAACTACGTTAAGATTAACGACTGGCGCGTTAAGGAGAACTCCACCGTTACCTACTCGGTCGGCGGTCTTATCCTCAACAACTCGGGCGCTATCACCGCGAACTATTGGCTCTCGGAGATTTACGACGAGGACATTGCCAACGCGCACAGAAATGCAGATATACATATCCACGACCTCTCGATGCTCACGGGCTACTGTGCGGGCTGGTCGTTAAAACAGCTTATTCAGGAGGGCCTCGGCGGAGTTACGGGCAAGATTACCTCTGCTCCCGCGAAGCACCTTGCCACCCTCTGCAACCAGATGGTTAACTTCCTCGGCATTATGCAGAACGAGTGGGCAGGCGCGCAGGCGTTTTCCTCGTTTGATACCTATCTTGCCCCCTTCGTCAAGGTGGACAATCTCTCCTACGACCAGGTTAAGAAGTGTGTTGAGTCCTTCATTTACGGCGTGAACACACCGTCACGCTGGGGCACTCAGGCACCCTTCTCGAACATAACACTTGACTGGACCGTACCGAACGACCTCGCCGAGCTTCCCGCAATCGTGGGCGGCAAGGAGATGGACTTCAAGTACAAGGACTGCAAAAAGGAAATGGACATGGTCAACCGTGCCTTTATCGAAACTATGATTGAGGGTGACGCCAACGGTCGCGGCTTCCAGTATCCTATTCCTACATATTCGATTACGCGCGACTTCGACTGGTCGGAGAGCGAGAACAACAAGCTCCTCTTTGAGATGACCGCCAAGTACGGCACCCCCTATTTCTCCAACTACATCAACTCGGATATGGAGCCCTCGGACGTTCGTTCGATGTGCTGCAGACTCCGTCTTGACCTTCGTGAGCTTCGTAAGAAGTCGGGCGGCTTCTTCGGCTCGGGTGAGTCTACAGGCTCTGTCGGCGTAGTTACCATAAATATGCCGAGAATCGCCTACCTTGCCGAGAACGAGGCTGACTTCTACAAGCGCCTTGACCACCTGCTCGACATTTCCGCGCGTTCCCTCAAGGTTAAGCGCGATATTATTACCAAGCTTATGGGCGAGGGACTTTACCCCTACACCAAGCGTTATCTCGGCACC
>CAYXAC010000080.1:0-6268 GCA_964463025.1 uncultured Ruminococcus sp. | reverse complement strand
CCTTATCATCGGCGGTGGTATGGCATTCACATTCAACGCTGCAAAGGGCTATGGCGTAGGCAAGTCGCTTCTTGACGAAACCAAGATCGACTATTGCAAGGAGATGATGGCAAAGGCAGAGAAGCTCGGCGTTAAGCTCCTTCTCCCCGTTGATACCGCTATTGCAGATAGCTTCCCGAACCCCATCGACGCACCCATCGACATTGAGTACGTTGATTCCGACAAGATTCCCGCTGACAAGGGAGGCCTTGACATCGGTCCCAAGACCGCGAAGATGTATGCTGATGCAGTTATGAGCGCAAAGACCGTTGTTTGGAACGGTCCTATGGGCGTATTCGAGAACCCCACTCTTGCAAAGGGTACAATAGCAGTAGCAGAGGCTCTTGCAGCAAGTGATGCAATCACCATCGTTGGCGGCGGTGACTCTGCAGCAGCTTGCGAGCAGCTTGGCTATGCTTCCAAGATCACTCACATCTCTACCGGCGGCGGCGCATCCTTGGAGTTCTTGGAAGGTAAGGATCTTCCCGGCGTATCTTGCCTCCTTGACAAGTAATTTTTTGTGACATTTCCCGTTTGCTTCCGCTTGCCGTAGGTAACTACGCCTTCGGGTCGCAAACGAAAAATCTCCCTAAAAAATTCCATTGTCAATGAAGTTCATCAAATTTATCGAAAAAGTTTTTACAAAGTAGGAAAAAGATATGAGAAAAACAGTAATAGCAGGCAACTGGAAGATGAATATGACTCCCTCGGAGACCAAGGCGTTCATCACCGAGCTTGCTCCTATGGTAGAGGGAATGGACAAGTGCGACATCGTGCTTTGCGTTCCTTACGTAGATATTGCCACCGCAGTCGAGGCGGCAAAGGGCACTAATATCAAGATCGGTGCCGAGAACGTTCACTTCGCTGAAAAAGGCGCGTACACCGGTGAGGTAAGCGCGAAGATGCTCTGTGAGATTGGCACTGAGTACGTTGTAATCGGTCACTCCGAGCGCCGTCAGTACTTCGGCGAAACCGACGAAACCGTTAATCTTCGCACAAAGGCAGCACTTGCTAAAGGCTTAAAGGTTATACTTTGTCTTGGTGAGGTTAAGGACGAAAGACTCAACGGAATCACCAATGAAGTGGTCGCAATGCAAACAAAACTTGACCTTTTAGGCGTTTCTGCCGAGGAGATGAATAACGTTATCATTGCTTACGAGCCTGTATGGGCGATTGGAACAGGCCTTACTGCGACTCCCGAGCAGGCAGACGAAACCTGCGGAGTTATCCGCGCGACTCTTTCCGAGCTTTACGGTGCTGAGGTTGCCGAGAGCACTACCATTCAGTACGGCGGCTCCATGAACGACCAGAACGCTGCAGAGCTTCTTGCAAAGGTTAACGTTGACGGCGGTCTTATCGGCGGAGCATCGCTCAAGACCGACAAGTTCACCGCTATCGTAAAGGCTGCAAACGCATAAGAAAAATTCGGAATTAGAAATTCAAAATTATAACTTGAAGGCTGCCCGGACAAAGCTCCGGGCAGACTTTTTTGTGCCAAAATCCTTAAATTTTCTTAAATTTTACGAAATAGGTGCAAAATGCAAAAAAAATGTGCTGTTTTCCACACATTTAGCGCTTGAAAAGAGGATTTGTTAATAAAAAATTTAAAATTTTACTAAAAAATATTTTCGCACCTATTGACTCTTTTACATTTATTTGTTATAATAAAGGCAGTACAATTCCGCGCCGCGGAGAAAGAGGTAAAATCCATGCGCGAATCCATCGAAATGAGTAAAAAAGAGAAAAATGCAAGAATTTCGGTGCTCCGTGTTTCCATCAAGGAGGATCAGAAGCGCGTCTCTGAGGAGCTTGGCTTATATCAAAATACTGCCAAGGACATTCAGAAAACGGCCAAGGCGCTTGCCGCTGCCGAGAGTGCTTATGAGAGAAAGGACACCGAGAAAAACGCTGTCAGATATGACGAGGCTAACGACGCTTACCTTGCTGCAGTCAATGTATACAAAGATACGGGTGCATGCGTAGGCAGAGCCGTTGAGGTAGTGCGTAAGCGTTATCTCGAATTGGCTGATTTGCTTGATGAAGCAAAGGCGGACAGAGCGCTTGACGAGTTTGAGAGATACAACGATTCCGTGATGGCGCGCATAATGAAAATACAAGAATTTACAGAGTCGGTAGATATTTATCAGCCCGACGACGAAGAGGAGGACGACACAACCATGGCAATTCCTGAAATACCCGTAGCAAACGCTACCCCTGCACCCCAGGCGGCACCCGCACCCGCAGCACCTGCTGCACAGACTCCCGCATACGCAGCACCTGCGTATCCCTATCCTCAGTACGTGCCGATGCCTATGCCCATGCCCTATCCTTATTCAGCGCCCTCCGCACAGTCCGCACCTGCAGCTCAGGAGGCAGGTCAGGCACCTAAGATCGCGCCTGTTTCCATCGACGTTTCTCCTATGCTTGAGAAGGCGCTTGAGGCAACTATGCAGAAGTTCGTTGCCGCATTTGACAAGAAGATAGAGGAAGTCCTTGCCGACCATCCCGTGAACATTCCCGTTTCTGCAGCTCCTGCGGCAGAAGTTGCATCTGCTCCCGCTACCTACGGTGTGAGCGAGATTGCAGCTCTCGAGGGACTTATTCTCGACGACGAGCAGGCTCTTATCAACAAGCTTACCGCCATGATTGAGAACCTTAAGGTTCTTGCTGCAGGTATGGCAGAGCTCAGCGCGCTTTGCGCAGAGATTTCCGAGAAGCAGAATACTGCTAACGATATGCAAAAGCAGACCAACGATATGCAGCGTCAGACTCTCCGTGACCAGAAGGGTATTCAGGTTGGCCAGAGAGTTGTTGCACAGGATCAGGCGGCTATCGCACACGATCAGACTCTCCTTCAGGAACAGCAGAAGACTCTTCAGGATAACCAGCAGGCTCTCGTTGAGGCACAGCAGGCTATGGAGGAAACTCAGCGTCTTGTAGCACAGAATCAGACTACTCTGGAGGAAGCTATGAAGGATGCTATGCAGGTTCAGAAGGATATGATTTCCGCACAGCAGGCGATCATTACAGGCAACGCGAAGAATGTTGAGGCACAGAACGACGTAGCAGAGAAGCAGAGCGCTACTCTTGCGCTTCAGAAGGAAGCACTCACCGCACAGCGTCAGATCTACCGTGACCAAAAGGCTGTAGTTGAGAAGCAGAAGGCACTTGGCGGCGAAGCTCCCAAGAAGAAGGTTAAGCCCGCAGAAGAAGCACCTGCAGAGGCTCCTGCAACAGAATAATAAAGCTACATAAGGCGGGGACGGTTCGCACGAGCCGTCCCCGAGATATTATAAATCGGGCAGAAGCCCTTGAATGAAAAAAGGGCTGCCTCGGGCAGTCCTTTTTTATTGCTATTTAAATTACAACCGCGTCCTCTGTGTTCTCGGCATCGTGCTCCGCGGCTACGAGCTGAACGTGGTATGCGTCGATAACCGCCTCCTCGAGTGCGGCTCTGAAATCCGAATTGATCGGATGTACGATATCACGGTATGTTCCGTCGGGATTCTTCCTTGAGGGCATAACGATAAAGTATCTGTCACGCGCATAAATCACCTTGATGTCGTGAACGGCAAGGCAATCGTCGAAGGTTACCGAAACAACCGCCTTCATGGGTCCCTCGTCGAAAAATTTTCTGATTTTGATGTCTGTTACCTGCATAAACTTGAATTCCTTTCCTGTGTAGTAGTAAACCTTGTTTGAGATTACGAATATATTATACAGTAAGAATGTGAAAAATATTCAATGATAAATTAATCATTTTTTTAACTAATTGTAATATTTTTTAGCATCAATATGAATTTTTAAGTGAATTTTAGCAAAAAAGGAGGATACAGCTGAATAATGAGTCAAAAAAGTGTAAAGGAAGAAAAAAGCTTATCCTTTGATAAACTACGCGCCTTGACCGAGAATTCCTCGGGCGCGATACATTTTATCGGCGTTGGCGGCGTGTCGATGTACTCGCTCGCAAGGCTTGCTATGCACGCAGGTGCGAGCGTCACAGGCAGTGACCGCGAGTCAAGCGAGCGCACAAGAGCGCTCTCGCTCCTTGGCGCAAGAATAATTATCGGTCACTCGGCAGAGAACGTAGTCGGCGCGAGCCTGGTGATATATAACAACGCTATCGCTGACGATAACCCCGAGCTTGTCCGCGCACGCGAGCTTGCGATACCCACCGTATCGCGCGCTGAATATATGGGAGCGATGATGATAGGATACGATGGCAGAATCGGTGTCAGTGGCTCTCACGGCAAGAGCACGACGGTCGCTATGCTTGATGCTATCTTCACCCATGCCGGCAGCGAGCCGTCTGTTCTGTCGGGGGCGGATTTGCCAATAGGCGAGCCGCTTAAAATCGGCAAGAAGGGCATTATGATATACGAGGCGTGCGAGTACAAGGACTCATTCCTCAAATTTTCGCCTACCGTAGCGATAGGACTCAACCTCGAGCTTGACCACACCGACTATTTTGCGAGCCTTGCCGATATCAAGGAGTCGTTCAAACGCGCACTCAGTCGTGCGTCGCACTTCTCGGTTGTCAACGGCGATGACGAGAACCTCCGCCCGATACTGAAGCAGATAAAGGGAAAGGTCATCACCTTCGGTCAAGGTATCGCCTGCGATTACCGCTACTCGATAGTCGGATTCAGAGAGTGCGGCTTTGATTTCACAATTTTCAAATTCGGCAGCGAGATAGGCAGATTCCGACTTAATATTCCCGGTGCGTTCAACGTATCGAGCGCAACCGCTGCTATAGTTACTGCTCTTGAGTACGGAATCGACGTCGGAACTGTTGCCGAGGCGATAAGCGCCTTTTCGGGTATTTCGCGCCGCCTTGAGCGAGTCGGTATGAGGTATACCCGTTCCGTCTATTACGATTATGCGCACCACCCGACCGAGATTGCCGCATCGATAAACGCTATCAAGATGCTCACGCACGACCTCGTCACCGTTATCTTCAAACCGCATACCTATTCGCGCACAGCGGCTCTCTGGGAGGAGATGAAAACGGCTCTCTCCCTCGCCGACCACGTAATACTCACGCCGATTTACCCTGCGCGTGAGGAGGCGATAGAAGGCATCAGATCAGAGCGACTTGCTTACGAGATAGGCTCGCGTGCGAGATTCTGTGAGGATGACGAAATACTGCGTTACCTCGACCTCTACACACACGGCACGATAATCGTGATGGGAGCAGGGGATATGGAAAATATAAAGAAGGATGTATTAAATAAATATATATGAAAAAAACTGTACTTGTCAGCGCCTGCCTGCTTGGCATTTCCTGCCGCTACGACGGTAAATCGAAGCCCGACGGGCAGGTTATCGCGCTAGCTGAAAAATACAATCTCGTGCCCATCTGCCCCGAGATATACGGTGGACTTCCTACTCCGCGCACTCCCAGCGAGCGCATAGGGGGGAGGACTATGATGAAAGACGGCACAGACGTCACCGATAATTATAAGAGAGGTGCCGAGGCTGCTCTCGCGCTTTACCGCGCGCTCGGCTGCTATGCGGCACTCCTGAAGGCAAAAAGTCCCTCCTGCGGAGTCGGTGAGATATACGATGGCAGCTTCACGGGAAGCCTCACCGAGCGCGACGGAGTGACGGCGGAATTTCTCAAGCGAGATGGAATAGCCGTCTTTAGCGAAAATGAAATCGCGGATATGGAAAAATATCTTGACAAAAGTTAATTTTTGAGTTACAATAAAAAAAGAATAAATCTTGAGAAAGGAGCCCGAAATGTCGGACGGTCGAAGTAGCTACCACATACGAACCCTAAAAATACATATAAGTGTGGCGGATACCGTAACTCTCGGGTGTCCTATCTTTTGACGCCTTTGTCGGTCGCCGCGCTTGAAAGGAGGCCGAAATGGAAGATTATATTGTAAACAACGGCCTTTTGGGTGAGGAAGAAGAGCTCACACCCGAGAGGCTTTCTCTTTTAATGGAGGAGAAGCAGTACGCGCTGGTTAAGGAAACTCTTGCCGAAATTCCCGCCCCCGACCTTGCGGAGATTTTCTTCGAGCTTGACGAGCGATACCACCCACTCCTGTTCCGTCTGCTCTCAAAGGAGCTTGCGGCAGAGGTGTTCGTTGAGATGGACACCGAGCTTCAGGAGGGACTTATCGGGCGCTTCTCAGACCGCGAGCTTGCCGAGATTCTCGACGAGCTTTACATCGACGATACCGTTGACCTTGTCGAGGAAATGCCCGCGATAGTCGTCAAG
>CAYXAC010000079.1:0-6292 GCA_964463025.1 uncultured Ruminococcus sp. | reverse complement strand
GTGCTAATTCCTGACAGATGAGTTTTGTAGCTCTAGGCTCGGGAAGGTACTTGTTGCCCCCGAGCCTATGCTTTTGACAGAAAGGACGTTATATGAAAAAAATTCTCTTTACTTCGGAATCTGTTACCGAGGGACATCCCGACAAAATATGTGACAAAATTTCCGATGCTATCCTTGACGAAATGCTTGCGCAGGACCCTATGTCCCGTGTAGCATGTGAGTCGTTTGCTACAACGGGTATTATAACCGTTATGGGTGAGATCACTACCAAGGCCAAGGTTGATATCCAGAAGATTGTTCGTGATACCGTTGCAGAAATAGGCTACGACAGAGCAAAGTACGGCTTTGATGCCGGAACTTGTGCAGTGCTCAGTTCCATTCATGAGCAGAGTGCTGATATTGCTCTTGGCGTTGATAAATGCCTTGAGGCTAAGGAAGGTGCGCTCTTTGACGAGCTCGATACCGGTGCCGGAGACCAGGGGCTTATGTTCGGCTATGCTTGTGACGAAACTCCCGAGCTTATGCCTCTTCCCATCTCACTTGCCCATAAGCTGGCGAAGCGTTTGACCGAGGTCAGAAAGAACGGCACTCTCTCCTATCTTCGCCCCGACGGCAAAACTCAGGTTACCGTTGAGTATATCGATGGCGTTCCCGCAAGAATTGATACCATCGTAGTTTCCTCGCAGCACTCGGCAGAGATTGATTCCGCTACTATACGCAAGGATATTATTGACAAGGTAATTCTTCCCGTTGTACCCACCGAGCTGCTCGACGGCAAGGTTAATATCTATGTTAACCCAACCGGAAGATTCGTGATCGGCGGTCCTCAGGGTGATACAGGTCTTACGGGCAGAAAGATTATCGTTGATACTTACGGTGGTTACTCGCGTCACGGTGGCGGCGCCTTCTCGGGCAAGGATCCGACAAAAGTTGACCGTAGCGCTTCATACGCGGCAAGATACGTTGCCAAGAATATCGTCAAGGCAGGCCTTGCTAAAAAGTGCGAGGTGCAGATTGCATACGCAATAGGTATTGCAAAACCTGTATCGGTTATGATCGATACGTTCGGCACGGCTACCGTAGCAGAGGAGAAGATTACCAAAGCGGTTAACAAGCTCGTTGACCTTCGTCCCGCTGCGATTATCAAGAAGTTCGATCTCAGAAAGCCCATCTACAAGCAGCTTGCTGCTTACGGTCATATGGGCAGGGAAGATCTCGGCGTCAAGTGGGAAATCTGTGATATCGCAGACGAGCTCAAGGCTCTTTGCGAGTGAAACGTATTGAATAATTAAGAGGCGCGAGAAAAACGCACCTCTTTTTGTATGTAAATAGGGCTGCCGCTTTTGCGACAGCCCTAAAGCTTTCCTCTAGGGAAATTAATAGTGATAGAACTCGAATACAACGGAAAGACCGCCCTGGGTGAGAGTTACAGTCTTTGCACCAATAAATGCTGCAACAATAGCCTGATGGCTTGCATCAGTGCCAAGCGCCTTGTTTGTGAGGTCGAAGAGATCCTTTCCGTCAGACCAAACGGTATACGAATTTCCGTCTGCACCATAAACAGTGAGATATGCAGGGAATGTACCAGCCTGAGCGTAAACAGCATTAGAGTGCTGATAAATAGTACCCCAAGTAGGCTGATCCTGATATCTGTTCATACCGTCATTGTCAAAGAGCATTACACCCTGTGCATCGATTCCGCCGATTGCTGCCTCCGCAGATAAGCCCTCTGCCATAAGAAGACCCATAACGTTCATTTTACCTGTGCTGTCAACGAAGCTGCCAAGACCTGCACCGCTGATGCCTGCGCTGAGCGCCTTCATCTGAGATACAGCGGCAGTAGCGTTGAGTGCGCTGAACCAGATTTCATTACCCTCAAGATGAGTTTCAACAGTGGTGTCAGTGAAGGTAACAGCGGGATGCTTACCATCATCAATCAAGCTCACAGCAATCACGATGGGACCGCCGCTGCCGTTGAGATAGGAATCAACAAAGTTAACTGCTGCCTCACCCCATGCCATTGCTGCATTTTGGTAAGAGTCATAGCACTTAATGTTGTTGGCGTCGATGGTAGCCTTGCTATCAGAGAAGTAAGAGATGAAGAAGGAATTATTGATTGCATTGTTCACAGTAACACTAGAGAAGTAAGAGCTCTTCATAAGTATAAGACCGCCTGCAGAAGCAAGATAGCCGTTTGCATCAACGAGGTTATCTCTACCGGCGTTACCAATAAGAGCGATGTTGTTAATTTCTATAACAGCAATATCCTCAGGCTTTTCGATGCTGGAGTCGCGAGTAGTGTCAAACTTGAAGAGGGTAGCGTTAGAGAAGTCGCTGCCGTAATCATCCTCATCACCGTCAAGTCCAAAAACTGCGGGAGAAGCGATAAGCGGGAAGCTACTTGCATCAAGAGTAAAGAGGTTGCCCTCAATTACGAAGTCCTCAGCGCCTACGCGGTGATATACGTGATTCCAGTCATTGTAGTACTTAGTACCTGAAGGAATTTTAATCTCTTCATTAGTTACAGAGTTAGTATAAACAACTTCCTTTTCGGTGGTGCGGAAGAAGCTTGCAGGAACATCTTCGGCAGTAATCTCAATGTCTGCGTGAAGAACAATACCGGAAGCAACAACATCTGTAAGACCGTTTTCAGCTTTTATTACGTCCCAAGCATCATTGAAGTTGTCGATAACTGCAAGGTCGGTAGCCGTGTAAACGTTGTATGCCTTGATAATTTCAGCCTCAAGAACAACTGCATTGAAACCTTCGAAAATGTAATATTCCTCGGAGGGAAGAACGGAAATCTTAACCTTCTGTCCAACAGCATCGGAAGAGAACTGATACTCACCCTTGTAGGTGTCAACGGTAGCGATAAGAGTTTCGCCGTCATAATAGAAAACTACATTTCCTTCACCTGCAACTGCCGTGAGCTTTACGTACTCGTCGTTCTTTTCAACGTAAATGTCAACTACTGAGAAGAACTGTTCGAGCACTTCTACATCTACATCTCCCATAACGGAGAACTGAGGATTGAGCTTAAAAGCGTTTTCGTTACCTATAACATAGGTCTGCTCGCCGATTGCAAATTCACCCGAGAAGGAGGCATCGCTATACTGCGATTTACCTGCATCTGCGTTAGCACTGTCAAACGCGGTAAGGGTTGCGGGTTTCTCAAACTGGAGTGCAGTCTGGGGCTCGTCATTGATAACAGGCTCTGCTGTTACCTTAATAGAAACCTTGGTTTCTTGCTTAACGTTGAGATGGGGATCATCGAAGGATACAGTAACGTTCTTATCGCCTACGGTAGCAGTGATGTCGTCAGCGTAGGTGATGGTGAGCTCATCATAGGTGTAAACCTTGTTGAGAGTTTCGTCGGTGTACTTTACACTGGCCTGGATACCGGAGAAGTCGATTTCTTCGCCGATAAGGTAGTTGGTTTTTACAGAAGAACGGTCTACAGTAAAGGACACAAGCTCAAGTGCGCCGCCCGTACCATTGAACAGGTCGCAAGACGCAAATGAGAGTACCATAGCGAGAATCGCTACGACTGTAAGGATTTTGGAAAATGCGCGGATTTTCATTTTGATAATCTCCTTTTTATATAATTTTTAATTAAATTTTTGGAATCCTGCCCATTAAGGATATTTGAGTACTCTTATTAGAGCCGTCAGTTGCCTTAATGGTTACCGTAATAATTCTATTCGGCTTCAGAAAGACGAATGTACGAGAAAGCTCGTGGAATACCACGGCTCCCTCCATTGCGTCCTTGTCATACTCAAACTTTACTCCGGTGTCGTCGGCAAGGTGGGGGAACACCTCGTAATTTATCTGAACTGCGTTGGGGTTGGCAATTACGCTTTCGTCTTCAGACGTATACGGTGAATCCTCGGATGCCGGGATAAAATCAAATATGAAAAGCGGCTTGCCGCCAAGCATCTGAGCTGGAGTAAGTGTAACCGAGTTTTCATTTTGCACGGTTACGGTTTCGCATTTGATCTCGCTGACGTAGGTTATGCCATCGAAAACCTTGATTTCAAGACCGAAGAAATTGACCACGGCAATAGATGCAATATACACCACAAGGATAACGATAATCATTGTTTTTTTCATTATTGCTTCTCCTTGTAAAATGCTTTAATTTTAGAAACATAAGTGAATATCTTAAATGCTGCGAAGGCGGATGCAACCACAGCTAGCTTAATCCAGGTGGTGCTGTCGGATCGCGAAGAAAGGAAGAGCGCAACGATAAATACGACTACTGAGAGTATCATTGCCAAAATTCCCGATGAGGATTCATTAGGATTGTTTGCCTGTTCGTTGAAGGTAGCGTATTGCTCATACTGAGGATTCATAATATCGCTTTCAGCACTCGAGAAGAGGTGAGCAACGTATATGGCGTAGACCGTAATACCAATCATAATAGCATCCGTGCCCACAAGCGAAGATTCTATCGCGAAGATGTTTACCGTGAATATAGTACCCACGAGTGCAATAATCATCGGGAAGAATAGCTTCGAGAACAAGAGAATTGCATAGGGGGCAGGCTGAACCTTATTAAGATAGGAGCTTGAGCCGTCGCGGCTGTATACCGATGCCATATCTATATTAGTCATAAGCATTATGAGCAATATTATAAGCACATTAAAGCAAATGGTCATCTGTGTACCGAGGAATCGTGTATTCATTGCAGAATAAAGCTTGTTAAGCAGATATATTGCCATAGGCATGGCAACGACCAAAATTCCGGCAAGCTTCAGGAAAGAGTTCGAACGAATACCAACTGTGAATTCTTTTTTGATTGCGGAAATAAACGGCGGCAGTTTGGAATTTTTCTTTTCGGCAATTGCATTCTTTTTTTTGAACTCAAAAGGCGTTGACGCCATACGGCAGAATAACGGCTTCGAGCAAATGAAGCACAGCACGAGAAGAATTAAGCCTATTCCAATAATGACGAGCAGGCTCTTCAGTGTGTCTGAGTGGAATATAATGTTCGAAAGTCCCACCGTCTTACCGACAATAAGCTCGGTGAATGAATAAATGGGAGCAAATGCCTTTGTATACCCCGAAAGAAACGCTTGAATTTCCCAATAGGTTTCTCCCCAACTCTCAATAAAGTTGATATTTTCGGGCACAAGACCTATAAGCCGCCATAAGAGCAATATAGCTCCGCCCGCAAGCGTTGCATAAAGAATGTACCGGAGTGCCTTAAAGCGATTAAGAAATACGTAAGCAAACATCGAGGGAATCGACAGTAACGCCGCAAGAAGCACGGGTATTACCGATATAAGCACGAACATCAGTATCAACCAAGGGTAATAATACAGACTGTATCCCTTGATAATGCCGTAAGCTATGAACATCGGTATTGTAAACATGAAGCTCTTGCGAAGCTCGTATACGTAATAGGTTACCAGTTTTGAGAAGAAAACCAGCGAAGGTGTAGCAGGGAAGGTCAGAAGAACTGTATTGTCTTTTGAGAAATATAACGATTTCATCAGCCCTATCGTGTCGGTAATCAGCGAGAGAAGCAACATCACTCCGAACGCTATTGAAATGACCGATACGGGTATATCGTGTACGAGTGAGAAAAGGCTGAGCAGCTTTACGAAGTAGAATACTACCGAGATAAGCGCGGTAATTGCCGCAAACTCGATAAATAACCATGCAAGCTTAAAAATGAGTTTTCTTGTTGAACGCAGATAACCGAGATCCATTTTTTCCTTAAGCTGCATTTTTACAAGCGTTAGAAGTACGCGATAGCTTTCGGAAAATGACTCGCGGAACCCGCCTTTATTTAGTTTAGTTTTCGTCATACCGCTTCTCCTGCGATAGGCGTTTTGCTCTCCGCCTCTTTGACAGAAACGGGAGGCTGAGTGTTGCCGTCAATCATTCCCATATAGAACGCTTCAAGCGCAATGCCGCTTTCCTTGATTTCGGCGATGGTCTTAGTGCAAAGGATCTGCCCCTTGCGGATAATAGCGATTCTGTCGCAAATATTCTCAACGACGTCAATGATATGGCTGGAGAAGAATACGATATTACCGCGAGCCGCATGCTCCTTCATACACTCTTTTACCTGGAAGATGGATTCAGGGTCAAGACCGGTGAGAGGCTCGTCGAGAATCCAAATTTTAGGGTTGTGAACGAGAGCAGACATAATAGTTATTTTCTGTTTCATACCGTGAGAGTAGGTCTTCATCGGATTGTCGATCGCGTGCTCGAGACGGAATCTTGCAACGTAATCTGCAATACGGGAATCTCTGTCCGCTTTAGATACGTTGTAGAGGTCGGC
>CAYXAC010000078.1:0-6360 GCA_964463025.1 uncultured Ruminococcus sp. | reverse complement strand
GTCGCCCTCGTTGATGATGGGGCGCTGGTTAACGCAAGTGCCCTGGTTGGAGCGCTTGAACTTGATAAGGTGATAGGTATCCTTTCTGCCCGAGTCGGTGCGAATGATAATCTCCTCGCCCGCAGCATACTCTACGATACCTGCTTCCTTGGCAACAACTACCGCACCGGAGTCAACCGCCGCCTTGTACTCCATACCGGTCGCAACGATAGGCGAGTCGGTAACCATAAGAGGCACAGCCTGCTTCTGCATGTTCGAACCCATGAGCGCACGGGTGTTGTCGTCGTTCTCAAGGAAGGGAATACAGCCTGCCGCAACAGATACAGCCATCTGAGGACAAGCGTCCATAAGGTCAACGTCTGTGGGCTCAACCTCAATGTACTCGGTGTTGAGTCGGCAGATAACCTTCTTGTTTACGAAGTAGCCGTTCTCGTCAAGCGATTCGTTCGCCTGAGCAACAACGTTGTTGTCCTCCTCGTCAGCGGTGAGATACACAACCTCGTCGGTAACGCGGCCGTTCTTCTTGTCAACGATTCTGTAGGGAGCCTTGAGGAATCCGTAATCGCTGATCTTTGCGTAAGACGCAAGGTAGGAGATAAGACCGATGTTAGGACCTTCGGGAGTTTCTACGGGACAAATTCTGCCGTAGTGAGTATAGTGAACATCACGAACCTCGAAGGACGCTCTGTCTCTCGAGAGACCGCCGGGACCAAGCGCGGAAAGACGGCGCTTGTGAGTAAGCTCGGCAAGAGGGTTGTTCTGGTCCATGAACTGAGAAAGAGGCGAAGAACCGAAGAACTCGCGAATGGCGGTAGCTACGGGACGGGTGTTGATGAGCGCCTCGGGGCGAAGATCGTCAGCGTCGTGGGTAGCCATTCTCTCCTTGATGTTCTTGTCCATTCTCGACATACCGATACGCAGCTGGTTCTGCAGAAGCTCGCCTACGCAGCGAAGACGTCTGTTACCAAGATGGTCGATATCATCGGTATTGCCAATGCCGTGAGTAAGACAGAAGATGTAGTTGATGGATGCGAATATATCTTCCTTGGTGATGTGCTTGGGAGAAAGCTCTGCGAATCTATCAACAACGCGTCTCTTGATGAAGATCTCCTTTGCCTCACCCTCGAAGCCCTCGGACTCTGCCTCGGCAATAATCTCGGAAAGAATGCCATATCTAACCTTCTCGCCTGCCTTAACGCCGCAATCGACAAGGTTATAACCAAGCACAAGCTCGGGAAGAACGGTATTGTTACCGAATACCTTAACCTCTCTCTCTGTCTCGGTCTTAACGGTAACCTCATTTACAAGGCTGTTCTCGATAGCAAGCGCAAGCTCGCGCGTGATCTTCTCGCCTGCCTCGCAAACGATCTCACCCGTAAGGGGATTAACAACCGTTTCTGCGAGGGTAAAGCCCTCAATTCTTCTTGCAAGAGCAACCTTTCTGTTGTACTTGTAACGTCCAACAGGAGCGAGGTCGTATCTCTTGGGGTCGAAGAACATATTATTTATAAGTATCTCTGCGGATTCAACGTGAGGAGGCTCGCCGGGACGAAGCTTCTTGTAGATTTCCTTAAGAGCTTCCTCGCGATAGGTAGTGCCGTTCTCTTCTGCAAGTGCGTTGCACTCGTCCTTAACGAGAGTTGCCTTAAGTGCCTCCTCGTTACCGAACATAGAGAGAATTGAATCGTCGTTATCCTCACCGGGAGCAGAGAGTGCTCTGATAAGAGTACTGATCGGAATCTTGCGGTTCTTGTCAATCTTTACGTAGAATATGCCCGCAGCATCGGTCTCATATTCAAGCCACGCACCTCTATAAGGGATAACGGTGGCGGTAAAGTTGTGCTTACCCTGCTTATCCACCTCGTCAGCATAGTACATTCCGGGAGAGCGCACGAGCTGAGAAACGATAACACGCTCTGCACCATTGATAACGAAGGTACCGTTATCGGTCATAAGCGGGAAATCGCCAAGGAAGATCTGGGCGGTCTTGAGCTCACCCGTAGCCTTGTTCACAAGACGGACTCCAACCTTCATATGTGCATCGTAGGTAACCGACCTGTCCTTACACTCCTCAACGGGATATCTCGGGGTAGGATCAATAGTGTAGTCGGTGAACTCGATAGACAGATTACCGGTGTAATCGACTATGGGAGAAACGTCGCGAAGAACCTCGTTAAGTCCCTCTCTGAGAAACCACTCGTAAGAGTCCTTCTGCACCTCAATAAGATTAGGCATTTCTGTTGCTGCTTCGATCTTGGAAAAGCTGTGTCTTACGTTAGTGCCAAGCTTCCGGGGTTTAAGCATCATAGATAGAATCACTCCATTCCTGAAAATTTTCTGAGTCTTGTCGCCGAAGCGAATTTTGCCATTTTGGGCAAGTTGTGCAAATTTTCTTGGGTATTTTTGGTGTTTTTGCCGATTTTACCCTGAAAAAAGGGCAAAAATCCCCCAAAGAAAAATGCAAGTATAATGCATTTTAATATTATAACATATTTTTTTGATTTGTCAAGAGTTTTTTGAATTTTTTTACTTTTCACGATTTTCTTTAGATTTTGATAAGCGGAAACTTCAAAAGTTATTCTCGGGCAGAAAAAAAGAGCGAAGCCGTTTTTTCAGCTTCGCTCTTTAATACTAATGTAGTGTTTATTCTGTTTCAACGCCATAATCAGCCAAGCAAAAGTGCCATCAGAGGTGCAATAATTGCCGGCAGGAAGATGGCGGGCGTCATATTGGCAGTCTTGACCTTCGTGCAGCCCAATACGTTCGTGCCGATAAGAATGATTATAAGCGAACCTGTCATAGACATATAGCTTATCGATGTTGCGGGAAGCGCATCTACAAGGAAGTATCCCAGCACCGACAGTGCTCCCTGATAGATAAGCACGAAGAACGCCGCAAAGGCACAGCCGATACCGAGAGTCGATGCCATCATAAAGCAAACGATTCCGTCGATGATCGCCTTTGCAAGCAGAAGGTCGGGCTTGCCCATGGCGTCCTGAAACGCACCGTTCACCGTCATCGCACCAACGCAAAAAAGCAGACTGCAGGACACGAAGCCCTTTGAAAAATTACCCTTCTCGCCTTCCTTGGCAAATTTCTTCTCAAGTATTTCACCGAGCTTATTGACCCATTTGTCAATATCTATCATCTCGCCTATCAAAGTACCGACTGCCATAGAGATTATCATTATCAAAACCTTGATGAGTCCGTTTGAGAGAAAAGCGTTCTCAACAAGTACCGGAGCCGACTCCATTACGCCGTCGATTCCTATGTAAATTACGCACACTGCCATAGCAGACATAACGGCATCACTGATTTTTTTCGGCACACCTTTTTTGATAAGCGTTCCGATAATTCCGCAGACTAAAACTGCTAAAAAGTTAACTAAAGTTCCCAAAAATGGCATTTTTTCTCCTTTTTCGGCAAATCACTCGCCGATTCTAAACATATCAACGTTCATCACGTGACAGAGTTGTCCTGCTATGATATAATGGTTTGCAAAGGTTATCTCGCAGGCGCTGAAAAGGCTTGTAAACATATTTGTGGATTTGTGATCCTCCTGCGATGGCTCTGCCCTGCCGAGAGGATGATTGTGTGCTATCGCCACCGACCTTGCCGATTTGTTCAAAGCAACCTCTATCGCCTTTCTCGGAATCACCTCCGAGGCACTTACCGTTCCCTCGCCTAGCAATTCATAGCCAGTGAATCTGCCGCGACCGTCAAAGGTGAGAAGATAAATTTTCTCAACCGAGTCACCGATAAAGAGCGCCTTGAGATATTCTGCAATATCGGCAGTCGTATAATGCTTGCCGAAGGAATATTCATCGGTCACGCGACGCGAGGTTACGTAGCCAAGCAGCTTCACAAAGAACGCGATTCTCTCCGAAAAGTAGGAGATAAGCGCGTTTTCCGAGGCGCAAATCATATTTTCAATAGTCAAAAACTTAGATAACAAAAGATGCGCAGTCTTTCTCGCTTTCTTACCTTCTATCACCGCAAGAAGTGAGGCAAGATAGTCAAAATTGCGTGTGTCGTATCTCGCATCGACAGGCGGATATATATCCTCTTGTGCGGATGCATCGGACACCGAGCAGGGCCTGCTGTTCAGGAACGCCTCGGCAGCGTTCGGCTGCAGAAGCCTAGTGGTAATTCTCTGCACCGAGCCAAGTCCGCGGTAGTCATTACCGCAGATCAAGTAATGCTCTGCGTGCATTATTCCCGCCAGCGAGAAAGATTCGGTAATAAGTATATTAGTCTCTCGATCACTCGGAGTTGGAAAATTCGGACCGTAAACATGGTTATGAGCCGTTATAACAACGGTCGCATGCGCAGACAGAGCCGCGTCGATAAAGAGTTTCGGCCTTACTACACCCGAGGAATAATCGGTGCTGCAAATCTTTTTCTGCTCGATAAGCCGCATATTATTGTCAAAGAGAAGTGCTATCACCGACGGCTCGGTTTGACCGCTGTAAAAGTCAACCAAATACTCACCGACCCTGTGATAATTTGAAAAATCGGTGCTCACCGTTGGCATAATCTCTGCTCCGATTAGACTCGAAAGTTCTGCTACGTTCATAATAAAATCAGCAGTTCTCTCACCTACGCCCGACACAGCCGTAAGCTCGTCGCGCCCAGCAGAAAACACGCCCTCAAGACCGCCAAATGCGGCAAGCAAGCGCTTTGATATCGGATTAGTATCCTTGTAGGGAATGACGTGGTAAAGCAGCATTTCAAGCAGCTCGTAGGTATCAAAAATGCGCTGTCCGTGCGTCAACAGCTTTGAGCGCATTCTCTGTCGATGACCCTCATGGATACGACTGTCATCTATGTAGTTTTCCATAAGGAGTCCCTCCTTATAAAATTCAGCTTCTGTGAATGTTTTTTGTCAAAAAATCCTCCGAAATCTCGGGGTTAAAGCCCGTGGGCTTCGCAAGCTTCAGCATATTTATCTTCATCCCCTGCTCCGAGAAGCTCTTCTCGTACTCGGTCATGATATTTCCCTCGTTCCATTCGGAGCTATGCAGATCTCTGGTCACAACGTCGGGAGTGAGTCCCATAGCTTCAATCTCCTCAAGCGAGAAATCGAAAAGTCCGACGTTGTCGGTCTTGAAATTGACGCTTCCACCGTCGCGGAGAAGATTCATATACATCGCAAGATAGCGTCTGTGCGTAAGTCTGCGCTTGGCGTAGCCCTTTTTCGACCAAGGGTCAGAGAAGTTGAGGAATATCGCGTCAACCGTTCTGGGTGCGAAAATGTGCATAAGGTTGTCCGCCGTGTCTATAACGAATCGTAGATTCGAAAGCTCACCGAACTCGCCAGAGCTTGCGCGCTCGGCGCAAAGCACAACGCAATCGGTCACTCTCTCCATAGCGAAGTATGCCGCATCGGAGTGACGCTCTGCCATAGCGCAGGCAAATCCGCCCTTGCCGGCTCCTATCTCAAGGAACACCTTAGTTAGTCCCTCGCCTATCGCCTTTGCAGGCTCGTCAAGTCTGTCCACAGGCGTAAAAAGGTATTTTTCGCACGCGGCAAGTCGCTCTGCCGAATGCTTTTTCTTTCTCATTCTCATAGTGTTTTTACACCACTTTCCTGAAAAATTCCATATTTTGCGAATAATTATTTACAAAAACGCGCTTAATCGTCATTCTTACTGAACTCCGATAGGCGAAGTTCAGGGTTGTCCTCGAGCACCCAACGGATAGTCCACTCGCTAGTAAAGATAAGCAGATTCTTGCCTCTGAAATCCTGCACCCACTTGGTGTCGTGAGAGAGCTTCAAGGTTTTGGGATCGAGATTCTCGTTCTCAATCCAGCGAATCTGGTTATAACCCATATTGGTACGGCGCAAATCGCAACCGTACTCGTTCTTAAGTCTGTATTCAAGCACCTCGAACTGAAGCACGCCGACAACGCCGACGATGACCCTCTCAAGACCCGAATTCGGCTCGAAGAATATCTGTATCGCACCCTCTTGTGCAATCTGGTTCATACCCTTTGCAAACTGCTTACGCTTCATTGAGTCAACCTGCTCAACGAGCGCGAAATGCTCGGGCGCAAAGGTGGGAATGCCCTCGAATTTGATTTTCTTACCCTTCTCGCAGACGGTGTCGCCTATCGAGAAAATACCCGGGTCAAACACGCCGATAATATCACCAGCATACGCCTCGTCGATAACCTCACGCTCGGATGCCATCATTTGCTGTGGTTGGGAAAGGCGGAACGCCTTCTGACCCTGAACGTGATAGTAATCCTTGCCACGCTCGAACTTACCCGAGCAAATGCGCATAAAGGTCATACGGTCACGATGCGCCTTGTTCATATTCGCCTGAATCTTGAACACAAAGGCGGAGAAATTCTCGT
>CAYXAC010000077.1:0-6427 GCA_964463025.1 uncultured Ruminococcus sp. | reverse complement strand
ATTACTATGGGTACTCTCGATGGTGCTAACGTAGAGATTATGGAGGCGTGCGGCAGAGATAATATCTATATCTTCGGTATGAACACCCACGAGGTTGACGAGCTTTGGAGAAACGGTTATTACTCCCGCGACTTCTACCACAACTCCGAAAAGCTTCGTAAGGTTATTGACAGACTTTACCGTCCTATTGCAGGCCAGGATTTCTCGCACATCGCGGATTATCTTATCAACACCGATTACGGCGTTGCCGACCCGTTCATGTGTCTTGCTGACTTTGAGTCCTATCATTATGCATACAGAAACGCGCTTAACGATTATTCAGATAAGGAAAAGTGGTCGAGAATGTCGCTTATCAATACTGCTACCAGCGGTATTTTCGCTTCCGATAACAGTATAAGGAAGTATGCCGATGAGATCTGGCACGCTACTCCTATTAACAAAATAAAATAATTCTTTCTCCGAGGTTTCCAGTGATCCCACGTTGGTTTATAGGCTTTGGGTCGCGGGGAGGTGCTACCTATGAGTATATTCATAACGGCAAACCCACAATTTCCACAGCCTTTGAAATTACTGAAAAATCGGAAATAACCCTCTATATACCTCGCTCGCTTGCCGCGGGCGAGGTATACATTGAGGTCTATGACGAGTCGCTCTCTGCTATGCTCGCGCAATATTCGGGAGAGTGGACTTCTATTTCCGAGGATAATGATGTTTATACGTTTAATATTGATATAAAATCGTTTGGCACGGGCTTGTATTTTTTAAGACCGCGCCTTTCTGTGTTTGGTGACTCGATTTTCGGTCACAAGCACGGTGATATAATTTATTTTGACAGTAATGCCGGTCTTTTTGGTATGATGCAGCTGTCGGTCTGCGATTTCGCGTACAAGGAGCCTAAGTCTATTCTAGGCAGCGTGATTTATCACGTATTCGTCGATCGCTTCAACAGAGGTGGCGACTGTCCGGTGTCCGATGGTGCGCGGCTTATTCACGGTGAGTGGAAGGTAATTCCCGAATATCCCAAATATCCTGGTGCTCCCTTGAAGAATAATACCTTCTACGGTGGTACGCTTTACGGTATTATAGAAAAACTTGACTATATCGTCTCACTTGGCGTCGGGGTTATTTATCTTTCTCCAATATTCGAGGCGGCATCTAATCATAAATATGACACCGGCGACTATATGACGGTTGACCGCATGTTCGGCGGTGAAAAAGCACTCGGAGAGCTTATCTCGGAGTGCGAAAAAAGAAATATTAAGCTTGTCCTAGACGGTGTGTTTAACCATACCGGCTCTGACAGCCTTTATTTCAACCGATACAGAAGATACAAGGGCGAGGGGGCGTATCAGTCAAAGAAGTCGAAATATTATAGCTGGTATGACTTCCAGAATCACCCGAATGAATACACATCTTGGTGGGGGATTGACATTCTGCCTAGGATTAACCCCGATAAAACCGAATGCGGCGAGTACTTTATCGGCGAGAATGGTGTGATAGATAAGTACTCGAAAATGGGTATTTACGGCTTCCGTCTTGACGTTGTTGATGAGCTTTCCGATGATTTTATTTCAAAAATCAAGGCTCGACTTGCAGGTAAGGGCGAGTCAGTGCTTTACGGTGAGGTCTGGGAGGACGCGTCGAACAAAATTGCCTACGATAATAGAAAAAAATACTATCTTGGCACCGAGCTTGACGGAGTAATGAACTATCCCATTAGATCGGGTGTTGTAGACTACCTTCGCGGCGAAGGCACGGATAAGCTTTATTATGCGCTTACCGAGGTAACTGCGAACGCACCCGACAGAATTCTGCATACGCAGATGAATTTGCTTGGAACTCACGACACACCCAGAATCCTCACACTCCTTGGTGGAGTTAGCGCAGAGGGTAAGAGTAACGAACAGCTTTCCAAGATTCGTATGACCCGTCTAGCCAGAGAAAAGGCAATCAAGCGACTTAAAACAGGCTATACTATACTTGCTACGCTTCCTGGAATTCCGGCGATTTTCTATGGTGACGAGGCAGGCCTTGAGGGATATGCCGACCCGTTCAACAGAATGCCTTACCCCTGGGGAGATGAGTGCGAGGAGCTGATAGAGCATTACCGTACGCTTGGCGAAATACGAGCGAAGAACAATGTCTATAAGAAGGGCGCGTTTAGACTGCTTGAACTTAATGACGATTTACTTATTTTTGCACGTGATACGGGCAAGGACAGCTATGTTACCATTGTTAATAACAATGCCCGCGAGCTTTCTTTACATTTCGATTCACCCGTTCGCGCACTTATCGCAAAGAAAAGAAGCGATAGCTTCACTATTTTACCCGGATGCTCCGAGGTCTTTAAGGTAAAGACGGGCGTCGAGCTTCTATTAGATTAAAAGGATTTGAAATATGACCATCACGCTTATCGGTATGCCTGCTGCAGGTAAATCCTGTATGGGCAGACATCTTTCAAAAAAAATGAAAATGAAAGTGATCGACGGTGACCGCCTCATAGAGCAGGTAACCGGACGCAAGCTGCAACAGATTATTGACGAGGACGGACTCGACGGTTTTAAGTCTATTGAGGAGCAAGTTTTACTCACGATTAACGAGGACAACGTCATTATTGCCCCCGGCGGAAGCGCTGTTTATTACGACTCCGTGATGCAGCACTTTAAGTCGATGGGCGTAGTCGTATACCTATACGCGAGTCCTGAAACGATTTCCGCACGTCTTGGTGATTTCTCCAAGCGCGGAGTAGCTCTCAAGCCCGGGCAGACCATTCACGATTTGTATCTTGAGAGAGCGCCGTTACTTGAGAAATACGCCGATATTACGGTCAACTGTGACGGCAACGCATTTCCGAAATATCACGCGGAGATGTTCGACAAAATATCAAAAATCCTTAAATAATTCAAGGCAGAATAACAAAGGCTGTTCTACACTATGGTAAGGACAGCCTTTTATTTTTTAGCTATTCAGAAAGGCTATACATTTCATCGTCTTGTAAAATTTATCAAGCTCGCTCGCATTATTGAGGTAAGAGAGCGACACTCTTACAGCCCCCTGATCGAGCGTGCCGAGCTTGCGGTGTACGCTTGGCGCGCAATGCAGACCGCCCCTCGTGCATATGCCGTATTTATCAAGCTCGTCAGAAACGTATGACGAGGATAGCTTGCCTAGATTAAATGAGAGTATACCTGTTCCGCTTTTGTATATCCGCACGCCGTCTATCGAGTAAAGTCGGTCATAAAGCAGAGAGGTAAGCTCGCATAAACGCTTCTCGATGTTCTCAATACCAATGTTGGATATATACTTCAGGCCGCTGCCTAGAGTGACAATCGCAGGGGTTGAAAGTGTACCCGCCTCGTATCTATCGGGCAAAAGCTCGGGCATATACGGACTCCTGCTATCAGAGCCACTTCCGCCTTCAATAAAGCTATCACGCACGTCATTATTTCCGAACACCGCAAAGCCGCAGCCTTGGATACCAAAGAGAGCCTTATGTGCCGGTGCGCAGAGAACGTCACAGGGGGTTTCGACAAGATTTATTTTCGTATGGCCGATTGCCTGTGAAGCATCAATAATTAGGAATAAATTATACTCTGCCGCAATTTTTGATAGCGTTTTTAGGGAAATTGTATCACCGGTAACGTTGGAGGCAATAGACGTGACGATGCCTACAGTATCTCTTCTTATATTCTCGCGAATAGATTTTTCAATATCTCCTTCGGTCGAAAACGAACTGTATTCCAAACCTATCTTATCGTGCAGAGCCTGCAGCGGTCTGGTAACCGAATTATGCTCAAAATCAGAGGTGAGAATATGGCATTTTCGCGTAACTAAGGTTTTTATTGCCAAGTTGAGCGCATAGGTTGCGTTGTAGCTGAAAACCACGTTTTCAGGACTGCTTATTCCGAGATGCTCGGCTACCGCTTCGCGTACCGAGTAGATGGCCTCGCTAGCCATTATAGATAGTTTGTGAGAGCTTCTTCCTGGATTTCCACAATATTTTTTGAGGCAGAAATTCAAATCGCGTATTATCGTCGGTGGCTTTGGAAAGCTGGTTGCCGCGTTGTCAAGATAAATCATATGAACGTCCGTTGTAAACAGAGTATTTTATGCCGTTGCTTTTCATTATCACGATGGCGCGGTAAAAATCTTCTGCATCGAGCGCTATGCCGTGCGTACAGCCGCCTTCTGTGCTCGTGCTATCTACTTTTACGAGTTTTGACCTAATCCCCGCGCGTAAAAGCAGCTTGCGAAGCTTTATCGCGTAAGTAACGGTGCCAACCGTAACTATGATGTTGTTCAAGTCTAAAACTCCTTCCGTGACTTACAAGCTGTAAGCCTACTTTTATTTTATGTATTTTTTGAAAAAAAGTTAATAAATTGTCTTAAAATGCTAGACTTTTTTACTTCAATGTGTTATAATGTTATCTGTATAAATTTATAATTTATTTGGGTGAAAATATGAAAATAGAGCTTTTAACACCGATTCACCCCTTTTCCTCGAATTGTTACCTGGTATCTTCAGGCGGAGAATATGCGGTGATAGACCCATCTTCGCCTTATGATTCTGCGAAAATTGAGGGCAGGGTGAAATATGTGCTTCTTACGCATTCGCATTTTGATCACATTCTTGAGATAAATTCGTGGGTAGATGCAACCGGTGCCGATGTTATAATATCCGAGTGTGAGATCGATTTCCTTGCCGATCCTGGAAAAAACTGCTACAGACTTTACAACGGCTCGGAGTGCGGATATTTTGGCAAGGCGCGCGGTGCTCGCGATGGGGAAGAATTCACTCTTGGTGATGAGCGCTTTCACTTCCTGCATCTGCCAGGACACACTATAGGTAGCGCGGCATACGTATTCAGCAACTGCGCATTCGTCGGTGACACCGTTTTTGCCGGTGGCGGATATGGCAGATGGGATCTGCCGAGCGGAGATATGTACGCTCTTTATAATTCAATTAAGAAGGTCAAGGAGCTTCCCGATGGCACCGTTCTTTACTCGGGTCACGGCGAGCCAACTACCGTAAGACAATACAAACTAGATACAAATAGATAGGAACTTTTCAAAATGGAAGAACTCAGAAGTAACTTTATTCACGACATAATCGACGAGGATCTCGCCGCCAATCCCGAGCTGAAGATCCACACCAGATTCCCGCCCGAGCCTAACGGATATCTGCATATCGGCTCGGCTAAGGCTATTTGGATAAATGCTATGACTGCCAAGAAGTACGGCGGTCAGTTTAATCTCCGCTACGATGATACCAATCCCTCGAAAGAGGATAACGAGTACGTAGAGAGCATTTATGAGGACCTGACCTGGCTAGGCTGCGAGCCTACGGGCGGCGTTTTCTACGGCTCGGATTACTTTGATAAGTGCTATGAGTACGCAGTTGATCTTATCAAAGCGGGCAAGGCTTACGTTTGCGACCTTAATGCAGACGAGCTTAGAGAGTATCGCGGAACGCTTACCGTGCCCGGTAAAAACAGCCCTTACCGCAACAGAAGCATTGCGGAAAACCTTAACCTCTTTGAGCGTATGAAGAACGGCGAATTCCCCGACGGCTCAAAGACGCTGCGTGCTAAAATCGATATGGCTTCCTCAAATATGAATATGCGCGACCCCGCAATTTACAGAATCGTGCATATCTCGCATCACAGACAGGGTAATAAGTGGTGCATTTATCCTCTATACGATTACGCGCATCCTATTCAGGATGCACTTGAGGGCATCTCGCATTCGCTTTGCTCGATCGAATTCGAAAATCATCGCCCTCTCTACGAGTGGGTAATTGATAATATCGGCTTTGAGAAGAAGCCGAAGCAGCGTGAGTTTGCGCGACTTAACGTAACGCACACCGTTATGTCCAAGCGTTATCTTCGCAAGCTTGTCGAGGAAAAACTCGTTGACGGTTGGGACGACCCCAGAATGCCTACTCTTTGCGGTCTTCGCCGCAGAGGCTATACCCCCGCATCTATCTTTGATTTTGTAGCACGCGCAGGCGTTGCTAAGGCTTATAGCGTGGTTGACTACGAGCTACTCGAGCATTGCATCCGCGAGGAGCTTAATGCGACTGCTGAGAGAAGAATTGCAATTCTCAAGCCTATCAAGGTTGTTATCACAAATTATTCCGAGGACAAGGTTGAGTATTTCGACCTGCCTAATAATCCCTCGAATCCCGATGCAGGCACGAGAAAGCTTCCGTTCACCCGTGAGCTTTACATTGATGCCGATGACTTCGCAGAGGTTCCTCCGCCCAAGTTCTTCAGGATGAAGCCCGACGGCGAGGTTCGTCTTATGGGTGCTTATATCGTTAAATGTAACGAGATTATCAAGAATGACGATGGTAGCATTAAGGAAATTAGATGTACTGCCGATCTTGAAACCGGTAACGGTATGCCTACCGATGGCAGAAAGGTTA
>CAYXAC010000076.1:0-6451 GCA_964463025.1 uncultured Ruminococcus sp. | reverse complement strand
TCTCAAGGAATGCAATAAGCATTCTGGGGGGAGCAACAACGGTGTTGTTGAGGGTGTGAGCAAGGTAAGTACCATTTTCGCCCTTAACGCGAATCTTAAGGCGGCGAGCCTGCGCGTCACCGAGGTTGGAGCAAGAGCCTACCTCAAAGTACTTCTGCTGTCTGGGAGACCAAGCCTCAACGTCAACCGACTTAACCTTCAGGTCTGCAAGGTCGCCCGAGCAGCACTCAAGAGTTCTTACGGGAATGTCAAGGGTACGGAACATATCAACGGTGTTCTTCCAGAGCTTGTCAAACCAAACTGGAGATTCCTCAGGCTTACAAACAACGATCATCTCCTGCTTCTCGAACTGGTGGATACGGTAAACTCCGCGCTCCTCAATGCCGTGTGCGCCCTTCTCCTTACGGAAGCAGGGAGAGTATGAGGTGAGAGTGTAAGGAAGCTCGTTTTCGGGAACTATCTGGTCGATAAACTTACCTATCATAGAGTGCTCGGAGGTACCGATAAGGTAGAGATCCTCGCCCTCGATCTTATACATCATAGCGTCCATCTCCGCAAAGGACATAACGCCTGTAACAACGCTCGAGCGAATCATAAAGGGAGGTACACAGTAGGTGAAGCCTCTGTCAATCATAAAGTCGCGTGCATAGGAAATAACCGCCGAGTGAAGTCTTGCGATATCGCCCATAAGGTAGTAGAAGCCGTTACCTGCAACGCGGCGCGCGCTGTCAAGGTCAATGCCACAGAACTTCTCCATAATATCGGTATGATAAGGCACCTCAAAGTCAGGCGTTACAGGCTCGCCGAAGCGCTCAACCTCAACGTTCTCGGAGTCGTCCTTACCGATCGGCACGCTCTTATCGATAATGTTGGGAATAATCATCATTATCTTCTGTACCTTTTCGGAAAGCTCTGCCTCCTTTTCCTCACAAGCGGCAAGCTCGGCTGCCTGCTCTGCTACGAGCTTCTTCGCCTCCTCTGCCTCCTCGAACTTCTTCTGTCCCATAAGCGCGCCTATGGACTTGGAAATCTTGTTTCTGTTCGCGCGAAGGTCGTCTGCGCGCTTCTTATTCTGACGAAGCTCCTCGTCAAGAGCAATTACCTCGTCAACGAGGGGAAGCTTTGAATCCTGGAACTTGTTTTTGATATTCTGCTTTACAAGCTCGGGGTTTTCTCTAAGAAATCTAATGTCTAACATTTTTATCTCCTTAAGACTTTGTCGCATAAATTCATATTCTTTATTTTACACTATGGTAAGAAAAAATGCAAGTATATTTGGGGATTTTCTCAAAAATTATTTTTGTTTGCGCCATGTTATTTTATTTTTCATAAAGGTATTGATTTTTCTTTAATCCTTTGGTATAATGATATTTGTTAAAAATTTATTTAAGGAGAAAAATTATGTTAGTTTCTGCAAAAGAAATGCTGGCTAAGGCGCATGAGGGTCATTATGCGGTTGGTCAGTTCAATATCAACAATCTCGAGTGGGCGAAGGCTATCCTTCTCACCGCACAGGAGATGAAGTCCCCTGTTATTCTCGGTGTTTCCGAGGGTGCGGGCAAGTATATGTGCGGCTACAAGACCATCGTTGGTATGGTTGAGGGTATGATCGAGGGTCTCGGCATCACCGTTCCCGTTGCTCTCCATCTCGACCACGGCTCTTACGAGCACGCATACAAGTGCATTGAGGCAGGCTTCTCGTCGGTTATGTTCGACGGCTCGCACTATCCTATCGAGGAGAATATCGAAAAGACCAAGGAGCTTGTTAAGGTTTGCGCTGATAAAGGCATCTCTCTCGAGGCAGAGGTTGGCTCTATCGGCGGCGAAGAGGACGGCGTTGTAGGCGGCGGTGAGGTTGCTGACCCCGCAGAGTGCAAGATGATTGCTGACCTCGGCGTTACTATGCTTGCTGCAGGTATCGGTAACATTCACGGTAAGTATCCCGAGAACTGGGGCGGTCTTCGCTTCGACGCTCTCGAGGCTATCAGCGAGCAGGTTGGCGATATGCCCCTCGTTCTTCACGGCGGCACAGGCATTCCTGCTGAGATGATTCAGAAGGCTATTTCTCTCGGCGTTTCCAAGATCAACGTTAACACCGAGTGCCAGCTCTCCTTCGCTGCTGCTACCCGTACATACATCGAGGCAGGCAAGGATCTTGAGGGCAAGGGCTTCGACCCCAGAAAGCTCCTCGCTCCCGGCACCGAGGCTATCAAGGCTACCGTTAAGGAAAAGATCGAGCTCTTCGGCTCTGCTAATAAGGCGTAAAAATTTACAAGCGGCGCAGTATCTTCTGCGCCGCTTTTTTATACCCGGTCATTGACATTAAATGGTAAACGTGTTATAATAAAATATATCAATTCTAAAAGGAGAACGATATGATAAAACATAAGAACGTATTTACTGTGCTATTTATTTTAGCAATATTCGTTGCCGTTTTGCATTTTGTCTTTCTAGGGATTTCTACTCCCCAGGTTGATGTAGGCAGCATAGTTATGAATTTACTTCCTTACGGTCTGCCGATTTTGGTGTTTGCTTCGGCGCGCAGTGTATGCGTCAAGGATAAGCCTCGCTGGAGCCTCTCGGGCTTTGTGTCAATGACCTTATTTGCTCTGAGCTTCATTGCTATGTCTGTTCACGTGACGTATGCATTTTTCTACTCAAGTGAATCGTTTATAAACGTTTATTTTAACCTACCGATTATATATTTTGTTCCTTTGCTTTTATTTGCAATATTATGGCTTGGAACAAAAAGACGCATTACGGTACAAGGCGAAATCGGTATATTCGGCAAGCTGATTATCGCTTCGCCTGCGATAATTCTCGCCATGATGGTAATACACGTTGCTATAGCATCGATAAATGAAATTATTCAGCAATCTGACGGACTGCCGATGACAAGTGCGCCTTGGTGGGTAACGTCGCTTATCATTTCACTGGCATACATAGCGGCCTTGATGGTTGCGCTTTTGATTCGTGCAATTTATAGCCGCATTCAAGAGAAATAATATAATCTTCAAGATAAATTTATAAACCTTTTGGATTTCTTATTTCTCGCTTATTGACAAAAGTGTTTTTTAAGTGTATAATATTTCTATAACAGTAAATTAAACGTTTGGAGTTGTTAATATGGAAGCAAGTAGACACATTGCCAGGCTCTTAATCTTGATCTTGATCGTTGCCGTTGCGGCTATATTTCTTATCGACCGTGAGGAGTATAATCAGGGCCTTAACTTCGAGAAGACCTCTGACGGCAATGGTTATATCGTTACTAAATACGTGGGAGAGGAAAAGGACGTTGTCGTTCCTGCCCAGTACCAGAGTCTGCCCGTTGTGGCTATCGGCGATAGCGCATTCAGCGGTTGTACGCAGATGGAAACCATAGATCTGCCCAAGAGCATTCAGCTTATAGACACGAATGCGTTCAGTGGTTGCCAGAAGCTTCTTGACGTCAAAATTCCCTCGGGAGTTAAGGTGATCAGGGAAAATGCATTCAGCGACTGCGAGTATCTCACCTATATTTACCTTCCCGACACGCTTGAGAGTCTGGGCAACTCGGCATTTGCAAACTGCCCCAGAATCAAGGAGATACATATTGACGAGGCTAATGCCGTTTATGACGTAAAGGGCAACTGCCTTATCGAAACAGAGAGCAAAACTCTCGTGCTCGGCTGTCAGTACAGCGTAATCCCCGAGGACGGCAGCGTTACCTCTATCGGTTATGCAGCGTTCTGCGGCGCGAAATTCCTCGAAGAGCTGACTCTCTCCTCTCATATCACCAAGGTTAGCGCGCATGCATTCAACGGCTGCACAGGTCTTCAAAACATTTACGTTTCGGCTAACATTCAGGAAATCGGTGAATATGCATTCAACAGCTGCACAGCACTCAATGCTGTTTACTATGAAGGTACGCTTATGCAGTGGAATGAAATTTCGGTTCTTGATTACAATTATCACTTCAAGGGCGCAAATATTTATTGCGAGTCTAAAAACTAATAATAAAAATCAGGCAGTCACATATTCGCGGCTGCCTTTTTGTTAGGAATAATAGCCGATTCTTTCGCATATCTTTTTATGAAAAGAATTTTGCGGAGGATTTTTTATGAAGGATAATTCTATATACTCGGACATCGCAAAGCGCACGGGCGGCGATATTTACATCGGTGTGGTTGGACCTGTGAGAACCGGAAAGTCGACCTTTATTCACCGTTTTCTCGATAGTGTGGTTATACCGAATATCGAAAACGAGTACGACCGAGAGCGCACTCTAGACCAGATGCCACAGAGCGCGTCGGGTAAGACGGTTATGACAACCGAGCCGAAGTTCGTGCCCGATGAGGCGGTGCGTGTTTCCTACGGAGAGAGTGCCGAATTCAACGTCAAGATGGTAGACTGCGTCGGCTATATGGTAGAGGGCGCGCTCGGCGGCAGCGAGGACGGCGAGGTCAGAATGGTTATGACGCCCTGGTCGGAGGAGGCAATGCCCTTTGCCGACGCGGCTGAGCTTGGTACGAGCAAGGTTATTGGCGAGCACGCGACTATTGCTATGCTCGTTACGACCGACGGCAGTATTGCCGATATTCCGCGCGAGAACTATATTCCAGCAGAGGAAAGAGTGGTCAGAGAGCTTCGCGAGCACGGCAAGCCCTTTGCTATAATTCTCAACTCGGCAAACCCTGACAGCGACGAGGCTCACGCGCTCGCGCACGAGCTTGAGGAAAAATACGGTGCACCGGTTGCACTCGTCTGTTGCCCGAGCCTCGATGCCGACGATATACGCGAGATACTTGCCCTTGTGCTCGGCGAATTTCCGCTTACCGAGATGACCTTCGCACTCCCCGAGTGGACAGAAGTGCTTCCGAGCGAGCACCCGATAAAGTCCTGCATTTTCGATAGCATTATCGCCTTTTCCGACAGAGTGGAAAGACTCGGCGATATAGAGCGTGAGTCTGCCGACTACGATTTCGAACGTGTGGGCATTGATGCCGGTGAGGGCACGGCGCAGTTCAATATTCCTATCGAAAAGAGCGAGTATTACCGCGTTATAAGCGAAATGACAGGGCTTGACATCACCGGCGAAAAAGCGCTGATGGCAACCGTAAAGGAACTTGCCGAAATACGCGACAAATACGAAAAGGTGGCAGATGCACTTGCCGACGTTGAGGAAAAGGGCTACGGCATCGTTATGCCGTCTATGGCCGACCTGAAGCTCGACGAGCCGAGACTCGTCAAGCAGGCCAACGGCTACGGTGTAAAGGTGACAGCACATGCCGATTCTATCCATATGATAAAGACCGGCATCAAGGCAGACCTCTGCCCCGTTGTCGGCTCGGAGGAACAGTCCGAGGAGGTCGTTAAGTTCCTCGCAGGCGAGCTTGAGGATAATCCCGAAAAGGTATGGGAGTACAATATGTTCGGCAAGTCGCTTTACGATATGGTCAGCGACGGTATGAACGCGAAGCTTTCGCATATGCCCGACGAGTCGCGCGAGAAGCTCGGCGAAACGCTCGGCAAGATTATCAACGAGGGTTCAAACGGTTTAATTTGCATACTTTTGTAATGTTTTGTTTACTTTTCAAAGTTATATTGCTTAGTTTTGATGGGAAGCGGAAGTAACTATTATTTTAAGCAACCGAGAACATACGATGTAATTATCAACTTAAAGACTTTTGAAATTACGGCAGAATTATTGCCGGAATAAGAGATATATACCCTCACTTTATGACTGACAAGTGATCTTGTAGATCTTCGAGTGGGGTATGTGAACCCGTATTCGAGTGCAAAGCACTCGAGCGAGTTCGACTCGTGCATGGAGTCGTCAAAAAGCAAAAGGGATGCCCAAGGCATCCCTTTTGCTTTTTGGTGGACCCGTGTTTCGCCGTGCGATATTCTTCGCCTTGCCGCTTACGTGCAAGCTCGACGCGCTCCGTGATGTATTCGTGTATATCGACTTTTCGGGTATCTTTGACCGCAAACCCGTGGGCAGAGTGTTGGAGCATCAGAGGATTGCCGAGTATATGTTCCGCCCCCAAGGTATTAAACTGAATTTCGGTAAAGAGGATCACGTATATATCGCTTTTGAACGCTCAGCTTCAATGAGCCGTGAGAACCGCCTCGCCTTCGTGCGCGCCGACGTGTACGAGCCGCTTCGGGAGCGTATGATGCTCGGTATGAATATCGGAGATTGCCAACTCAGCAAGCTCTACGCCTATAACGCGCTCCTGTTTACAAGCGGAGCGAGATATAACAATACGACTATCCTTTCGGATAAGAAAATCATTGTGATTGAAAATCCTAAATATACCACCGAAAATGTTAATATCATCACGGTAGAGGACAACGGCACCGATAACCCGATACGCAAATATTCCCGCGTGGAGAAAACAACGGATATTACGATTAATTCTCGGTTTTTATTCGAAAATTTATCGCTTACATTTGAAAACAAGCGACA
>CAYXAC010000075.1:0-6484 GCA_964463025.1 uncultured Ruminococcus sp. | reverse complement strand
GCGACTTCTCGCTCTCGCCGTTTATATACCTTGCCGCAGCCTGTCCCGCGATAACCGACTCCTCGGAAACGTAGTCAACGAGGTCGTGAACGTGCAGAACGTTGCCGCAGGCGAACACACCGGGAATCTCGGTTTCCCTCTCGCCATCAACGACGGCACCGCCCGTCACTCTGTCAAGAGCGATGCCTGCACCCTTGGTCAGCTCGTTCTCTGGAATAAGACCGCAGGACAGAAGCAGCGTGTCGCAGGGAATATACTCCTCGCTGTCCTTGATGGGACGGCGATTCTCGTCAACCTTGGCGATAGTTACGCCCTCGACTCTCTCCCTGCCGTGAATTTTCACGACAGTGTGTGAGAGCTTCAAGGGAATGTTGAAATCGTTAAGACACTGCTCGATATTTCTCGCAAGACCTCCCGAATAGGGCATCAGCTCGCAGACCGCCATAACACGCGCACCCTCAAGCGTCATACGCCTCGCCATAATAAGACCGATATCACCCGAGCCGAGAATAACTACCTGGCTGCCGGGCATATAACCCTTCATATTAACAAACTTCTGCGCCGTGCCTGCAGTGAAAATACCCGAGGGACGAGTGCCTGCGATACCAAGCGCACCCTTGGGACGCTCACGGCAGCCCATAGCGAGAATTATTGCCTTTGCTTCAATCTCAAAGATGCCGCACTCACGGTTCATAGCGGTAACGACCTTGTTCTCGGACACCTCGATTACCATAGTGTCGAGCATATAGGGTATGTCAAGCTCTTTTACCTTAGTTTCATATCTGTACGCATACTCGGGACCCGTAAGCTCCTCACCGAAGCGGTGCAGACCAAATCCATTGTGTATGCATTGACGAAGAATACCACCAAGTGCGCTATCCCTCTCAAGTATAAGAATATCGCGAACGCCTGCCTCGCGCGCGGCAACCGCCGCAGCCATACCCGCAGGTCCGCCGCCTATAATAACTAAATCAGCCTTCATTTTCTTAACCCTTTGTTTTTCTGTAGTTGATATAGGACTTACCACCGAACTTCGTGACCGCTGTATAATCAACGCCCATTTCTTTGGCGAGAAGCTCGACGATATAAGGCGAGCAGAAGCCTCCTTGACATCTGCCCATAGTGGCTCTCGTTCTGCGCTTAACACCGTCGAGGTCGGTGGGACGGGGGTTGGTTCTAATCGCATCGAGAATCTCGCCCTCGGTAACGGTTTCGCACCTGCATATAACGTGCGCGTATTCGGGGCGCTCCTTGATAAGAGCGTTCTTTTCTTCGTTTGTAAGAGATGAGAAGAAGTGTGCAGGACGGCGCTCTGCAACAAAGTCGGAACGAAGCGAGGCGGTAAAGCCTGCTTCCTTCAGGAGTTCTACCGCATACTTTGCGATAGCAGGAGCAGACGAAAGTCCGGGGCTCTCGATTCCCGCAAGATTAAGAAATCTATCATTGGGCATATTTATAATAAAGTCACCCGTGCTTCCCGTCGCACGAAGACCTGTGAACGAGGTTATCGTCTTGCCAAAATCTATTCCGTCGACCTGCTCCGAGGCTAAAGCACGCACCCTCGCAAGTCCCTCGGCGGTGGTAGAAACGTCCTCCTTGTCCGAGATATCCTCGGCAGTCGGTCCGACGAGAAGATTACCGTCAACCGTAGGCGTTACGAGAACACCCTTGCCCATCTTTGAGGGGCAGCGGAATATAGTGTGGGTAATATGTCCGCCGCACTCGCGGTCAAGCAGAACGTACTCTCCCCTACGGGGACGAAGGGTGAAGCTGTTATCGCCAACGAGTGCCGCAACCTCGTCGGAGTAAAGACCTGCGCAGTTGATAACAAACTTCGCCTCTACAAAGTCATCACCCGAGTATACCTTATATCCGTTTTCAGTCTTTTCTATTTTATCTACACAGAAATTAAGCTTCAACTCGGCACCGTTATCCATCGCAGAACCAACCGCAGAGATACAAAGCTCGTAAGGACAGACAATAGCACCCGTCGGTGCGTGGAGTGCAACCGTAACACTGCTGCCGATATTAGGCTCAAGCCTGAGGAGCTCCTCGCGCTCGACAAGTCGCACGCCCTCAACGCCGTTCTGTCTGCCTCGCTCGACAAGCTCGGTAAGCGTCGCGCGGTCCTCGTCGTTAAAGCCGACTACGAGCGAGCCGTTTCTCTTGTATTTAACGCCAAGCTCACGGCAGACACTCTCCATCATCTCTGAGCCGCGCACGTTGAGCTTCGCCTTGAGGCTACCGGTCCTTGCGTCGTATCCTGCGTGAACTATCGCGCTGTTTGCGCGAGTCGCACCGAGAGCAATGTCACTTCCGCGCTCGACTATGCACACGCTCTGCGTATATTTAGTAAGCTCTCTTGCTACCATTCCGCCGACGACACCCGCGCCGATAACTAGGATATCAAACATTTTAATAACTCCTTTTTCAAGGAAAAAGAAACAATCTATCCCTTGACTTATTTTAAGTTTGAGTATATAATTTAATTATAAATCATTTTTTAATTATTGTCAACCAAAACAGAGAAATGCTATAAAAACATTTCTATACTTGAAAGGATAACAACACTATGCAGGATATAGCAAAGAAGCAGGGTTTCTCACTCGTGCGAAGCACAAAAATCGACGAGCTTGACGCAACGCTCTATGAGCTTGCGCACGATAAGACGGGAGCCGAGCTTATATACATTGACCGCGATGACGCGAACAAGACCTTTGCCATTGCGTTTCCGACTCCGCCCGAGGATAGCACGGGAGTTTTTCATATAATAGAGCATTCGGTGCTGTGCGGCTCGGAGAAATACCCATTAAAAGACCCCTTTGCAGAGCTTCTCAAGGGCTCACTCAACACCTTCCTCAACGCGCTTACCTACGAGGACAGAACGGTTTATCCCGTGTCGTCGAGATGCGAGAAGGATTTTCTAAATCTCGTTGACGTTTATCTTGATGCGGTATTTGCACCCAAGCTGCTTGAAAATCCGAGCATTTTTCGCCAAGAGGGCTGGCATTACGAATATAACGAGGAGAGCGATACTCTATCCTACAACGGCGTGGTTTACAACGAGATGAAGGGTGCGTATTCCTCGCCCGACGAGGTTGGCACTATGGCTCTCTCTCGCGCGCTGTACTCCGACTCGATATACCGTCACGACTCGGGCGGCAATCCCGATGCAATACCCGACTTGACCTACGAGAAATTCAAGGCGACGCATCAAAAGCACTACCACCCGACGAACTCAAAGATTATTATTGACGGTAAAGTTGAACTTGAGTCGGTTCTCTCAATTATTAACGCTCATATTTCCCATTTTGAGCGCGGCGAACGTGTTGTTATACCGCAAAAAAGCTCACCGAGAGTCACGCCTACCGAGTACGTCAGATATGAAATATCCGAAAACGAGGACGAGAAGGGACGCGCGAGGGTGCTTTTCGGCTACGTTTACTCCGACTATGCCGACAAGGCAGGTCAGCTGACCGCCACCGTTCTTGCCGACCTGCTCTGCGGCTCGAATGCCTCTCCGCTTAAAAAGGCTCTTATTGACAAGGGACTCTGCAAGGACGCGATTATTTACACCAACAAGGCGCTCGAGCAGACCGTAACGCTCGAAATAAGAGATACCGACACCGAAAAACTGACCGAAATTGAAGATACGGTAAGCGAGGTTATACGCAACCTTGCCGCAAACGGAATTGACAAGAGCCGACTGACCTCGGTAATCAACAATATAGAGTTTAAGCTGCGCGAGCGCGATTTCGGCACTCTACCGTCGGGTATTGCCTACGCACTCTCAATTTTCGGCAGTTGGACCTACGGCGCTCTTCCCGAGGATGCACTGGGCACGACGAATGCGCTGGGTACGATAAAGGCAAGAATTGACAGCGATTACTTTGAAAACGCGCTGCTCGAAATGACGGTCGACAACCCCCACCGAGCAACCGTCGTTATGATACCCGACAAGTCACTTGCAAAAGAGCTTGTAAAAAAAGAGAAAGAAGAGCTTGCCAAGATAAGAGCCTCGCTCACAGAGCGCGAGCTTGAGGGAATAAAAAATGCCGAGCGCTCTCTTCGCTCGTGGCAGGAGAGCGAGGAAAGCGAAGATACGCTCGAGTGTCTGCCCAAACTCGAAATCTCGGATATTCCCAAGGAAATTTCATTTATCAAGAGCGATGATTTCAACGTAAACGGCGTGAAATTTGTAAAAAATAACATCAAAACGAACGGTATAGTTTACATTTCAATGTATTTTGATGTTTCCGACCTCGCGGGCGAGGAGTTGACGACGCTATCGCTTTTATCTGCTGCTCTGCTTAATTTCCCGACGGAAAGCAAAGATACTCTTTCGCTTCAAAGTGATATAAAATCTAACCTCGGCAGCTTTTTCGTTTCCACCTATTCGGCAAAGAAAAACGGCGTCATTACGCCGTATCTCAAGGTGGGTGCGAGCGCACTGTCATCGAAGTGCGAGGACATTATCAGATTAGCGAAGGAAGTGCTTACAACCTCGAAAATCGATGATGTAACCGAAATATCATGCATCGTTGCGCAGGCAAAATCGCAGCTGGAGGACTCCATTATAGTCTCTGGCGAATCGCTTGCTCTCTCGCGAGTTGAGGCAAGCCTCGGCGGTATTGCGGCAGTCAGCGAGTATATGACGGGGTATGAGGCTTACAGAATCCTCTCGGAAATTTCAAAGAGCGAAGCTATGGTTGAAAAGACCACGAAGAAGATTGCCGAGCTGCTCACCCGTATTATCGCTCAAAACAGACTCACCGTTTTTATCACGGGTGATTATGACGAGAACTTCTCCGAAAGGCTTGCTTCCATCTTCCCTCTCGGTGACAGGTTTGATAGAAAAGACACCGAGATTTGCGCCGATAAAAGCGAGTTCTTCATCATTCCATCGAAGATTGCCTATGCCGTCGTTGGCGGAAGGTCTGACGAGGCAAGAGAAAATCTCGGACTCCTGAGGGTAGCGCGCTCGATTCTCTCGTACGAATATCTATGGAACACCGTGAGAGTCAAAAACGGTGCGTATGGCACGGGATTCGTGCCGAGGCGCGATGGATTCGTTGCACTCTATTCTTACCGCGATCCCTCGCCCGCAAATTCAATTGAATATTACAGAGCAAGCGGCGATTATCTGCGCGCTCTTGCGGAGTCGGGCTGCGACCTTACGAAGTTCATTGTAGGCGCGATAGGCGAATACGATATTCTCATCACACCGCGCACGGCATCTGCTCTCGCGGCACAGAACTACCTCACCGGCTGGACCGAGGCAGACGAGCAGAAGGTGCGCGAGGATATGCTCTCGGTTACGGCAGAAGGACTTGTTCACGCGGCTGACATCGTAGACGGCTTGCTTGAAAAAGCAAGCATGGCAATAGTCGGCTCGAGCGAGCATCTAAACTCACTGCCCGAAAAACCTATGAGAATTATAACCGTATAAATAAAAATCCGATGTGGCTGTCACATCGGATTTTTATTTATATCTTAACTGCGTTGATAATAACGAACTGACTCGCCTCTCCCCACTTAAACGTGATGAGATTGGTCATAACCGTCTTAACTATCTTAACTCTGAGACGCATCGAGGAATCGCTGAAGTATACGTTCTCATCACCGTCGACAAAATAGAACTTGAGCTCCTCGCTCTCACCGACGATGCCCTCGGGAATACTGTCGGTAGGATCGTTGATAGCAGAAAGAAAGCAAACATTCTCCTGTCTGCAAAGCTCCTCGTCGCCAAGCTTGAATATAAGGTCAACTCTGCCAAATGCAGCGTACACCAAAACAAGAAGGACAAGCGCGAGAATTACCGAAAATATGCCTGCGCTAAGCGGTTTAGGATTAATCATTTATATCACCCCATCAAAATATTTCTTTTCTTTCTAAAAATCATTATAACATCAAGATTATAAAAAGTCAATATATTAAATTCAAAATCTAATTTGAAAGTCCAAAAACAAGCAGAATATGAACATTGTTCATAAATATTTTAATTTAATATTGACTTTAGTTAAATTTTCTAGTATAATATTATAATACGATGTTCTGTTATAATAATTTAGTGCATTACTGCACATAATCAAAAAAGTATCAATCAGAAAGGTTGAAAAATATGAATTATAAATACGAAGGCTGGTCCGGATTTGAGAGTGGAACTTGGGTACAGGAAGTAAACGTTCGAAGCTTTATTCGCCATAACTATACTCCGTACGACGGTGACGAATCCTTCCTCGAGGGTGCGACCGACGATACTCTCGCGCTTTGGGATCAGGTAATGGACCTCACAAGACAGGAGAGAGAAAAGGGCGGAGTTCTCGATATGGATACCAAGGTAATATCCACTATCACCTCTCACGGTCCCGGTTATCTCGACAAGGACAAGGAAAAGATCGTCGGCTTCCAGACCGACAAGCCCTTCAAGAGAGCGCTTATGCCCTATGGTGGTATTCGTATGGCAGAGAAGGCGTGTGCTGAC
>CAYXAC010000074.1:0-6517 GCA_964463025.1 uncultured Ruminococcus sp. | reverse complement strand
ATACCGCAGATGGTGATAGCGTTATCAGCAGAGTCGCGCATAACCTCGAACTCAATTTCCTTGTAACCCTTAACGCTCTTCTCAACAAGCACCTGACTTACAGGCGATGCCGCAAGTGCGCCTACCGCAAGCTCGCGAAGCTCTGCTTCGTCATAAGCGAAGCCGCCGCCAGTACCGCCAAGGGTGAACGCAGGGCGAAGAACTACGGGGTAACCGATTCTCTCTGCAACCTCAACAGCCTCCTCAAGAGTGTTGGCAATATCCGAGGGAATAACAGGCTCGCCGATGGACTCGCAAAGCTCTTTGAAAAGCTCTCTATCCTCTGCTCTCTCAATACTCTCGCTCGAGGTGCCGAGAAGCTCAACGCCGCTTTCCTTAAGAATTCCCTTCTTCTCAAGCAGCATAGCCATATTAAGACCTGTCTGACCGCCGATGCCGGGAACTATCGCGTCAGGGCGCTCGTATCTGATTATTTTTGCGATGTATTCAAGAGTCAGGGGCTCCATATACACCTTGTCCGCTATTGTGGTGTCGGTCATTATGGTAGCAGGGTTAGAGTTGACGAGTATAACCTCGTAGCCCTCCTCCTTGAGCGCAAGACACGCCTGCGTGCCTGCATAGTCGAACTCCGCTGCCTGACCGATAACGATAGGTCCGGAGCCGATTATCATAACTCTTTTGATATCCGTTCTCTTTGCCATTTTTATTTCCTCCGCATATTATTAACCAAGATTTTCGTAGACTGCCTTGCCGTCATAGACGGTGAGCAGACATTTGCCGTACACACGAGCATCACGGAAGGGAGTTGCGCGTCCCTTGCTCAAGAACTCGTCGGGATTTATAGTATATTCTTCTCCGATATCAAAGACTGTAAAGCCCTTATCGGAGGAAATAGAGAATCTTTCTCTCGGATTCTCCGACATAAGCCGCACCAAAGCGGGAAGAGTCATTTTACCTGTGCGAACAAGCGCGGTATAAAGCGTCGCGAACGCGGTTTCGATTCCCACGACTCCCATTGCGCTGCCCGCAAGTCCCTTTGACTTCTCCTCTGCCGAGTGGGGTGCGTGGTCGGTGGCTATCATATCTATCGTACCGTCGAGAATGCCCTCGAGTATCGCCTCTCTGTCACTCGGCGAGCGAAGCGGCGGATTCATCTTGAAGCGGCCGTCCTCCTCCAGATTCGAGTCGTCAAGAATTATATAGTGCGGTCCTGTTTCGCAGGTGACGTCAGCGCCTCGCGCCTTTGCCGCGCGGATAATCTCCACACTCTCCTTTGTCGAAATGTGACAGACGTGGTAGGGACAGCCAACGCTCTCGGCAAGCGCGATATCACGCGCTATCGGGCCCCATTCGCTCTCCGAGCAAATGCCTCGGTGACCGTGCGCTCTCGCGTACTCACCGTCGTGGATATAGCCTCCGCGCAGGAGCGAATTGTCCTCGCAGTGCGCGACTATCATTTTGCCAAGAGCCTTCGCTCTCATCATAGCCTCACGCATCATTTCCTCATCCTGCACACCCTTGCCGTCGTCGGAAAAGGCGATAACGTCATCAGCCATATCCTCCATATCCGAAAGCTCGAGTCCAAGCTCGCGCTTGGTGATGGTCGCGTAGGGATAGACCGCTATGCAGGCGTCGCGCTCGATAATATCAAGCTGCCTATCAAGATTCTCGCGCGAGTCGGGGGGCGGGTCAAGATTCGGCATAGAGCAAACGGCTGTATAGCCGCCGCGAGCCGAGGCGCAAGTTCCCGTCGCTATAGTTTCCTTATAAGAAAAACCCGGCTCTCTGAGATGAACGTGAACATCACAAAAACCGGGAAGAATAACTGTATTATCAAAAACAGAAGAAGAGTCGAGTAGAGATACATCACCCTCGAAAACAGAAAGAGAAATGCCGTCAAAAAACATATCACGCTGACACATAGTGCCGTTTTCATAAACCTGTGCTGCGCGGAATAATGCTTTCATAATTTTCTCCTTATTTTTTATTTTAAGTATTATATCATAATATAAGTTTAATGTCAATAGAAAAATATGTAAATTGAAGAAAAAATCTCCCCGAAGGGAGATTTTTTCATTATTCCGTACGAAGTGCGACCACAGGGTCTTTCTTCGCTGCGCTTCTTGCGGGTGCAAGACCAGAAATGAGCGTCAAGCCGATGCTCAAGGCTACGAGGAATATAGCGTTGCCCACGGGGAGTGCCGCAATATTTGGGTAGCCGATAATCGGATTGAGAATAACGTTTACCAAAGCCGAGATAAGATAGGTCACGCCAATGCCGATAAGTCCTGCAATAAGACCGATGATAAGCGTTTCGGCAATAAAGAGATTGCTGACGTCGCGCTTTCTGCCGCCGAGTGAGCGAATGACGCCAATCTCCTTGATTCTCTCAACCACCGATACGTAGGTGATAATGCCAATCATAACGGTAGATACCACAAGCGATACCGAGGTAAAGGCAATAAGCGCGTAAGAAATGATGTCTATCATCGTGTTGACCATACGGATAATCAACTCGAGAGTATCGGTGTAGGTTATCTTGTCGTTTTCCTCATTCCAGGCGTCGAGATAGCCTGTCACAAGGTCCTTGCCGTCAAAGGAAATGGGGTAAATCTTAACGCTGTTTGCGAGGTCGTTACCGCCAAGAGTGCGAATGAAATTCTCCTTGGTTTCGGCATGGTCAAAGGCGTTATTGCCACCACCCATACCGCCCATCATACCGCTAGACATAGACGGACCTATCGCGCCGTACGCGGTTTTTGGCTCGCCCTCACCGTAGGAATACTCGTAGGTATAGCTGATATAATACTTCGCGGCAGCCGCCTGTGTTTCATCGCTCTCGTCTATAGAGTTGATGTACTCAAATATCTCGGAGTCTCGGTTGGCCTCGAGCATATAATCTGTAAAGCTTTTCGTGTAGTATATTCCCGAGGAGAGCGAGCCGAAGCTCACGATATCCTTGGGCGTGAGTATACCTACCACAGTAAGCTCCTTGCCGCTTGAGGTGTCAAAGTCATCGGAATATGCGCTGTAGCCGTAGGTAATTACGGCTTCGTTAGTTACAGGGCTTACAAGCTCGGTTTTCTCAAAAACGGTATCATTCGGATACCAAACGAGCGTCTTGCCGAGCAACTCGTCATAGGAGAAATACTCCTTGTAAAGTGCTTCGTCATATACGGGGTTGCCGTCTTCGTCCTTCTGTGTTGCCTTATTAACCGCCTCGAGGAACTGCTCCTGAGTATAAAAGCCAAAGCGCGCGAGAAGAAGGTCGGAAAGCTCGTCTTCAGAATTGAGAACGAGCATTATCTCGCCTGCCTCGGTGGCAATTCTGCTTCCCTCTCCAACCAGCTCGTATTGCGATAGAATATAGTCACTGTTATCGGGCATCTCGGAGAATGACGGAGCCATCATACCGACGTAATCGGCATAGTCCTTGAATTCGGTTTCCTTGAGCAGTGATGTGTACATAGAGGTAATAGCACTCGCAGACATACCCCTGCCCTCGTCGTCACTGCTCATCTTGAAGTTGGTATAAAGGTTTGGATTAAGGTCAATGCCGTAGCCGAATATCATCGATTGATAATATTCATCGGGCATATCGTTGAGATAATCTATATATTCCTCGGTTATGACGTTCTCGACGGCGGTGTTCTCGCTCGTTTCGTCCATCTTCGCAATATATTCAACGAGCGAGGAAATGTATACCTTGTCGGCAAGTTTGTCGGGAAGCACCTCGTTCATCTCGTTGTTCATCATATCCGAAAGAGATGAGAAATCGTATGCCGACTCGGTTATCGTTATCGGATTACCCGAGAGCATATCGTCCTGCATCGAGGCAATATAGCCCTTGATACCGCCCGAGAATGCAAGCACGAGCGCGATACCAATTATGCCTATCGAGCCTGCGAAGCCGACCATAGCAGTTCTGCCCTTTTTGGAAATAAGATTCTTAGCCGAAAGACGAAAGGCCGTGAATACCGACATTTTAGCCTTTTCCTTCTTTGCCGCCGATACTATGGGTGTTGGCTCTGTAAGCTCCTCTGCGCTCACGGGGTTTGAATCCTCAATTATATTTCCGTCAAGAAGTCTGACTATTCTCGAGGAATACTGCTCGGCAAGCTCGGGGTTGTGCGTTACCATTATGACGAGTCGCTCGCCCGCTATCTCGCGGATAATCTCCATAATCTGCACGCTGGTTACCGTGTCAAGCGCGCCCGTAGGCTCATCGGCAAGCAGAATTTCAGGCTCGTTGACAAGCGCTCTTGCGATAGCAACTCTCTGGCACTGACCGCCCGAGAGCTGATTCGGCCTTTTGTAATACTGGTCGGAGAGTCCGACCTTGTCAAGCGCCGCCTTGGCGCGTCTTACTCGTTCTTCCTTATCAATACCTGCAATAGTGAGCGCAAGCTCGACGTTGCCAAGCACCGTCTGATGAGGAATAAGATTATAGCTTTGGAAGATAAATCCGACTCTGTGGTTTCGGTAGACGTCCCAATCTCTGTCGCGATAAAGGCTGGTGCTCTTGCCGTTTATGATAAGGTCGCCCGAGGTATATCTGTCAAGTCCGCCGATGATGTTGAGTAGTGTGGTTTTGCCACAGCCGGATGGGCCCAGCACGGAAACAAACTCTCTGTCCCTGAAAACGATATCCACGCCCTTTAAGGCATTGACCGTTTCCGACGAGGTTATGTAGTCCTTTTTAATATTGCGTAACTCTAACATTCTCTTTTTCCTTTTTTGAATTCTCAAGACCTATTATACACCACTTTTATGAATAAATAATATACTTTCAAGAAATTATTTGGAAATATATTGTGTTTTATTCAACACCGAGTTGCTTTACCCAAATTCCTTTTTTAACAAGAATAAGTCCGGGAATCAGCTTGAGATTATCGACGATAAGCATTATCGGGAGCAGATAATATATCGAAATATCGGTAAAATATGCGAGTGCGAATGCCGTAGGCATAACTATGGTCCAGGCATAAATGCTGTCGAACAGCATTGTAACTATTACCCTGCCGCCCGAGCGAATAGTGTAATACGACGATGTGGCAAGCGCGGCAAACGGCATTGACACGGCGAAACAGATTATGAAATAGGTTGCCATTCCTCTGACAAGCTCGCTCGTTTCGTAGAACAGCGGAATGATAGGTGATAATGCAGCCTGTATTACCATCATACATACGCCTGCAAAGGTAGCAAAGGCAAGCAGCTTTTTGTCGGTATCGCGTGCCTCGTCGAGCTTTCCTGCACCGAGAAGATTACCGACGATTATTCCTATCGAGTTGCTTAAAGCAAAGTATGAAACGCTCAGCAGGTTCTGAAGCGTTATTGCAATATTTATTGCAGCAACGACCTCAAGACCGCGAGTCGAGTAGCACTGATTACGCATAGTCACCGAGAGCGACCAGAGGAACTCGTTGCATAGAATCGGGAGTCCCTTGAGGGCTATCTGCTTTGCAAGCTCCTTCGGTACGTGAAGCGAGCGAAGTACACCGACTGCGAAGGGGCATTTCTCCTTATTCCTATGAGTCCAGATAACGAGAATTAAAAGCTCTGCAAATCTCGAAAGAGAAGTAGCAATAGCCGCGCCTACTACTCCAAGCGCCGGAGCACCGAAAAGACCGAAAATAAGAATACCGTTGAATACGAAATTCGTAACGACCGACACGACGCTTGATATCATAGGCACTACCGTCTGCCCTGTTTCACGAAGCGTTGACGCATATACCTGCGAGATGGCATATGGAATAAGACCTATGAGTATATACACGAGATACTCTTTTCCTGCCGCAAGAGTTAATTCAAGGTCACCCTCTGCTCCTTCGTGCAAAAACATTGAGATAAGCGAGTCTCCAAAAAATGCAAAAACGCCCACGCCCAAAAGACCTATAACCGCGCAAATTATGAATTTAGCGCGCATCGTATATCTAACGCCCTCTTTGTCAGCGCGACCGTTGTACTGTGCGGTAAATATTCCCGCAGCCGAAATCGCACCAAATACCGCGAGATTGAATATAAAAACAAATTGGTTAACTATAGCAACTCCCGACATCAGCTCCGTTCCGAGCGAGCCTACCATAAGGTTGTCGAGCAGGTTGACGAGGTTGGTCACCGTGTTTTGTATTATTATCGGAATGGCGATTTTGAGCGTTCGTGCATAGAACGCTCTGTCACCTATAAGTCCCTTTAGCTTCATTTTGCGCCTCTCTGAATTTATTCAAGAATAATTTTACCACACATTCTCTCTAAATGCAATAGCTTTTATAAAATGAGTTACAAATAAAAAACAGCGGCAGATTGTTAAATATCTGCCGCTAAATTGCTTAAAATATGTAATTATGTAAAGTTTTATTGTCAAAAATGGGATTATATTTCAAATCCAACAAGCAAACCGCCTGCTTCTGCGTAGAACGAACAAAGTCCTCTTGTGGTGGAAATTACAACCTTTGCATCATTGTACTTTTCAAGGATTTTTTCCTTGAGATTCTCTGCCGCACCCAGATTATCCGCA
>CAYXAC010000073.1:0-6524 GCA_964463025.1 uncultured Ruminococcus sp. | reverse complement strand
AAAAACAGACCAGGCTGTTGCTAAGGGTGTTCTTCACAAGAATACAGCTGCCCGCCTCAACAGCAGGGCGCGTGAGAATAATTCTAGAAACGTTTTTATTCCTCAAAGCCTCAACCGCCATAGCAACGGCAAGGAAGGTCTTACCCGTTCCCGCAGGACCAAGTCCGAGTATAACCGTATTTTTTTTAATAGTATCAACGTATTTGCGTTGCCCCACCGTCTTTGCCTTTATCGTCTTACCTCTGCTTGTAACACAGATAACGTCACGCCCGAGATTCTCGGGATTCTCGTCGGAGTTGTCGTTCACAAGACTAATCACATACTCTACGCTCTGCTCGCTGACGGTTTCACCCGCGCCGCTCATATGCTTAAGATATTCTAGTGTACGTGCAGCTTTTTCTACGCCGTCTTCATCGCCTGTAACGGTAATGGTGTCGGCATCGGAGCTGCCGTTATTACTATTTGAAATTCTAACGTCAAATTCACGCTCAATTATCCGTGCATTTGCATCAAAAGCGCCGAATATAGCGGCAGTTGCCTCGCTTGAGCTTGTCACAACGGTTTTATCGGTCACAGTAATATCCTTTCACTCTACGGCAAACTCTATAGCCGCTCCCACCTCTGTTAGAAAGACGATGTGCGAGCTCATTAAGTAACCGGTGTCGGTATACTTGCCGTCTGTTTTTATCTTTAGAAGATCGCATTCGGCAAGGCGCGTAAGCACTGCTGCATTTAATCTATCGCTTGCAACACTAACCATTTGCTCATCTGTGTAGGACTCGCCGATCAGATCATATTCTGCCAAATGCTTTATGCTAACGGAGAACGGAAGCCGTCGCTCACCGAAAAGCGAAAATACTTTTATATTTTCTATTATATCACAACCTTTACTCGAATTTCCATATAATTTGAAAATATTTATTGAAAAATTAAAAAAATTTATAGTTAGGTCGTAAAGCTTATCACCCGTGCGCAGTTTTTTCTCATAATCTCTCGCTACCTCCACCGCAACAGTATCGCTAGTTCGCCCGATAACAGTTCCCTCGGCATAGCAAAATCCGACCCCCGACTCTAATCCTGAAATAAGCAGGTCACCCTTTTTGACAACGTCGCCGGGCTTAACGGCAGCAGTTCCCGATTTTACGGTAATCTCCTCAATTATGCAGTCGCGCTCAGCAACTATATTTGCGTAACCCGACGGCTCTTTTTGGGACTCGCCGTCCTGCACGGATTCAATTACACTTACGTATGCGACCGTTCCGCGCCTATTTATATTTATCCATGAAATGTCGTCGTTTTTTTCAAGATAATTCGACTCTACTCCGCTTCGGTCGACGAAATGCCAAAAATCTCCGAGCGAAAATCCGCATTCATCTAATTGCATTATTATTTTTGCATCGGGAATTGACTCATTCCCCTCTACGCGTATGTCCCATACCACGCTCGACAAGAACATCACAATAACAAATCCGATAATTGCCGATACGAGTATAGCACTTTTATGCTTAATGCGCTTATATTCACCGTAAAGTCCCAGTGTTTCACTCTCGGAAAACTCCACCTTACCCGAAAGGAATGAGCGCGCTCTTACTATATCGCGCTCCCTGACGGTCAGCGTTCCATCGGAATTGAAAACCGATATTATGCCTGCGCGTATGAAAATCGAGGTTACGAGCGAAAGATCCTCAGGCGATATCGTAACTTTGCGATAACCGAATATCAATGCGTCAATTCTTACCATATCCGAACCTCACGTCCTCAATTCTGCCCTTTACCTCTACCGTGCCGTTTTCAAATACAAGTATTGAAAGCCGCTTGCCGTATACGAAAATTCTACCGGAATGCGTCAAGAGTTCCACCGACTCGCGCGAGAATTCCTTGACTCCAATAACGCCCGAAGCCAGAATCTGTACACCGCTTGGTGTACGCTCTGCCTCAAGATGAAATCTATTTACGATTGATGCGTTTTTTATATAACCAATATTCCTTTTCTCTGTCATTTTAAGCTCCTTACAAACATAAAACTGTATTAAAATGTATGAGAATTGAGAGAAAAAATGACGATTAATAATTCAAGTCGCATTAAAAAAAATGATAAAAGCCCGATAGCACCGCTTATCTGCGTTTTTCTAACGGGAATAATGCTCTTTTTCGGCAATGAATTGAAGTCTGCCGTAATCGAAGGAATGCGTCTTGCGGCTATGAGAATAATTCCAACCGTTTTCCCCTTTATGGTACTTTCGGACCTTTGGATGTCATGTATAGAAATTAAACGCAACAGCCGTGTCGCGCGTTGCTTTGAAAATTTGCTAGGCATCAACGGCTCAGCGCTCATTGCGTTGTTATCCGGAATATTCTGCGGTTTCCCTTTGGGAGTTAAAACGGCTGTAAACTTATATGAATCCGGAGCTATATCCAAGGATGAACTTGAGCGTATTTGTCCCGTAGTAAATCTCCCCTCGATTGCATTTGTTATTTCGGGCGTTGGAAGTGGACTGTTTAGAGATGCAAAAATTGGAATTTTACTTTATATATCAGTCTTTCTTGCCTCAATAGCAGCAGGCATTATCACAAAGAGAAAATGCGACAAATCTCCAAAAGAGCATGATATCCAAGGGCAGAATTTTGATTTGGTCACTTCTATACAAGATGCCGGAGCTGCTTCGCTGACAATGGCGGCTTATATAACCTTCTTTTCGGCAGTTATTGGAATGATAAATGCAATAGTAAAAAAGTCCTCACTTACAGCAATTTTATCAACGCTTTTTGAGATTGGCAATTCCACAAGCCTAATCGCAAGAGATGTATTAATCCCCCCAGCCGCAAAACTCGCACTTATAGCATTTGCTCTGGGCTTTTCGGGATTTTCGGTACATCTTCAAGCCTTTTCCTTTATGCCAAGCGAGGTCTTCAAACAGCGTTATCTTTTGACAAAACTATTGATAGGTATTCTATCTGCTATTTTGATTCTGCCTTTGGCTCTGATTTGCGGAATAATATAAAAAGCGGTTGCAACTCCTGCAACCGCTTTAACTGTTTTTTATAGTATTTCTATTAACGTAGCATCCTTCAACTCCAGCTTTGTTCCCTGATAATTCAGAAGTGGAGCGTATACGATAATCGTATCACCGAGAACAGGCTTGGTAGTCATTGAATCGTACCTATTACCTATCTGATCGTACAAACCGTATACGTATATTTGATTTCCATATTCATCCTCGAGCGTAAGATTTCCATACGTCGCATTAGGAGCATATACTATTCTTCCCTCGACGTAATACTTCTCTTTTGTCTCTTCGCCCGCCGCAAGTGAAGCACCTTTGTCTATTAAGTCAGAAATAGAGGTTAGAGTGTATCCTTCGTGTTTTTCTTGGAATCTGCCCGATTTTATCTCCGCAGAAACCAAATCTCTTGCATATACACCATCATCATAGTAGTCTACTATGGTAAGGTTATTATAGGAGTAAAACGCTGTATAAGTATCAACTATTACATAGTACGTTGAATAAGAGGAAATGTTATTCTTTATGCTGTTTCCGTAGTCGCTGTAGTAGTTATGATAGTTTGTATTTGTCGTGTTCACAAATCGAGATGACAAATCCGATCCCGAAATTGAACAAAGAACAAGTTGATTATCAAACGGAAGCAAGGAGAGCACATCTGCATAGACGACCTCACCCGCTGCAAGATCATAAGGCGACCTAGTCTTAATGTATCCGCCACCAAGTACAATATTATACTCTTTGCCCCAGCGCTCAAGTCCCACTTCAAGATAAAGCTCTGCGACAATGTCAGCCAACGTGGAGCTAGACTGCTTCGAGCTGACAGTACCAAGCACCTCGTATGCCTTTGCAATAATGTCGGAATATTTATCCTCAATAGCCTCGGTTGCAGCATCGTCATCATACTGTGAATATACCGAACTTTTGATTACCTCCGCTTCGGTTGTTTTCTTCTTTCCCGTTACGAAGTTGAGTGATATTTCAACGTGCGAAATACCGCTGTTCTCTCCACCACCCTGAACGTGATAAACGGTATAATGATCGTAGTAAACATAGCTCTGGTGCGTATGAGATTCGAAGCAAATGTCAACGTAGCCGTTAGAAAGCGCAGTGTCGTAATAAGAAGAAAGATTGTTATTCGTAATTGCACCCGCGGAAGAATTGCTTCGTCCATATCCGTCGTGCAAGGAATAAACTATGAGGTCAGCACCCGCATCGCGAAGTTTCATTGACTCCGCCTTAACGAGAGCAGTAAGTTCGGCACCCACCTTAAACTCAACCCCTGCAACCATATCAGCGGAAATTGATGAATAACAGTCACCGATAGCACCTATAATGCCTATCTGAATTCCATCGCGCTCAATCATTACAGACGGTGTGCAGTAATCTACCAGTTTGCCAGTCGATGTGCTGTAAATATTGATAGCAAGGAATGGGAATTCTGCGATAGCAAGGTTGCCACGAATAGCCTCCTCTCCCCAATCGTACTCGTGATTACCAAGCGTCATCGAAACGAAGTCCATCTCGTTCATCCACTCGGTAAGAATAGCACCTTCGGTGAGATTAGATTCGGCAGTTCCCTGCCACATGTCACCAGAGGAAAAAATAACTACGTTATCGTCAACCTCAGATCGGCTTTTCAAATAAGTACCCAACTCATCAACGCCCGGCTGCGTATCTGTATCGCAGAACTTACCGTGCAGATCGTTTACAACATAGAAGTCGATAACAACCAAGAGCGACTCGTAACAGGTATCGCACGTATCATCCTCGTTATCGTCTGTATGCGTGTGCGCATCGATATTTCCCGAATCATTATCACCGGAACCGTTATCACCCGAATCGGTATTACCATCATCAGTATTACCCGAGTCATTGTCACTCGAATCAGTATTGTCGTTATCGCCCTCGGTGTTACCGATGTTATTATTATCCGTATTGGAGTTATCCTCCTGCTCATTATCCGCACCGTTATCTTCATAAGTACCATCGTTATTATCTGTCGAGCCGAAATAATCGCAGGACGTGATCGTAAGCAATGATATAACAAACGCAAATATGAGCAGAAATATCGCTAAATTTCTTTTCATTTTTCTTCTCCTAATTCGGCTCAAAGCGTTTCAAAATAGCCGTGATACTTAATATCCTTGCTACTCGGGAACAGGAACTTAAAGAGTTCAGTGCAATAATCGTCGGTCATAGAAGCGATGTAGTCAACGACTATCTGGTTAGGCTCGGTTTCCATATAAGGCTTGCTGTGCGCGTAATGGTTAGCCACAACAAAATCAATGTGATGCTGATAAATCGGAGAACTCTTTTTACCCGAACTCAAGTCACCGAGAAGCTGATAGTAAAGCTTCTGCATCATAGGCTTAACGCTCTCGTCAAGCACCTTGGAAACGTGGTCGCGCTTGTATATCTGCTCGTAATTATCACGCTTTGCGTTCCTCATCCCCTGATAATGCTCCTCGTCAAGCTTGATGTAAGGCTTGCCGTAGCTGTTCTCTATAATATTAACCATAAGGTTATTCATAATTTCAGCATTGATTGTGCCTATACCAGCATCGCCAAGAGAATCGTCCGAATCAACGAGCATAGCGCGCTTCGCGTCCTGTCTGTCCTTGCCAAGATATGCAATGATATCCGATACACGAACAACACACCCTTCTAGCGTCGAGGGGATAATTTTAATAATGTTCGACTCGTCCACGTAGCAGCTCTCTACCATTTCGTCGAATTCCTCAAAGCCCGAAAGACTCGCGGGGCGATATTCGTCCATCTCAAACTCACCGTTATGCGTGATAATACCGTCAAGCGTGTCAAGCGTGATGTTGTGCTCAAAAATTCCGTCAAGCACTCTTACGCTATGAACGTTATGGTTGAAGAATCTGCCTGTTTCAGCGTGATAAACCTCGCTGAGATATCTCTCGCCCGCATGACCAAAAGGCGTGTGACCAATATCGTGACCGAGTGAGATAGCTTCAATAAGGTCTAGATTAAGTCCGAGCACCGAGCCAAGCGTGCGCGCGGTACGTGAAACAAGCTGAACGTGCAAGGCACGCCTTGTAATATCGTCGTTCTTATAGAAAGAAAAGACCTGCGTTTTGTCGGTATATCTGTTGTAATATGGACTGTGGAGAATCTTGTCTGCATCGCGAAGATATGCAGGACGCCATACCGATTCTCTGTCAGAGGACATATCGCGTCTTTGCGCCTTCGAGCCGTCTGCCGCAAAATTCGGACGCGTGCCGTGCTCGGTATCATACTTAATACGCTCGGACATCTCCTTACTTAAATGCTCATAATTTCTGCTTTTCATATTTTCCTCCTTTCAGGAAGTATACTTTATATAATTATTTTAACATATATTAGTAATTTAGTCAAGAAAAAAATAAAAGTCCGCTGGGTTAAGGCGGACTTTCTTAATTGGCTTATGCCATTGCGTTATACTTTTTGGTGAAGTCAGACTTCTTGTGCGCTGCGTTGTTCTTGTGAAGGATGCCGTGAGCAACTGCCTGGTCT